>DASRWO010000101.1:0-12633 GCA_035654555.1 Candidatus Deferrimicrobiaceae bacterium
CACTCAACGCTTGAAAGCCGCCTCTAAGCTCGAGTAAGCTCGACAGCTGATGCCACGCGGCAGCCCACATCCAGATTCCGGCAATCACAACGGCAGACAGTTACGAAACTAGCTGCTCCGTGCGCTTCCCTAAGCGATCAATGACGAGAAGCCGACTTATCGGGACGAATTCGCACCTGTGGGCAAAAGAAGCTGCACGCTCACCTATTCGACGTTGATGTCGGGTTCGAAGACCATGGATCGACAACTGCGGCATGGCTGATCGCGATCCGACCCTCACGGTCGACAAGAACGGTCAGAGGCATTTCTCTGAAATGGTCAACAAAAGGCCCACGGCAAGCATCACCGCCCAGGTTACGCCATTACCATTCTGGGTTCGGGCGCGTCGAAGTCGAAAGCGTTCTCCATGCCGACACTCCACGGTTATGCAAAGCCTCCCTACATCCAGGATACAGATGGCTTCGCGCTGAGTAAGGTGGAAAAGGAGACAAGTAATGAGATTGGCTGCGAACGATCACGGCGCAACGTTGTAGCAGCCCCCCGTGCCCGGCTTCTCGACTACTCGGAACTTCTCCAACAACGGCGTTCGAAAAATCGTGGGCGGGGCGGCATTTCGACTAAACCACAATTCCCATAATGGGACTTCTGGTCCGCAATCGAGATCTTTTGCGTGTATCTGGAAGATCCAGTGTCCACGCTGACATTTCTGGCCACAAAGTCTCTCCGTGTACTGACAGCTCCTTATCGAGCGAAGTCGTCAGACTTGCGATTCTCCGGGACAACGAAAGAAATGCACGAAACTCTGTGGCTATTTCCGTCAGCCTGGCGGCACCTTCGTCGTAATCGACGCTCCAGGCGCAGGTACGGGTCCCGGCCAAGGCACGGATACAGACGGCATCAACGACGCTTACCTGGTCCCTGGCGTGTATTATGATTCGAATAGCGTCAGTCATGGCTTCATCCGTTTCCCCAATGGCACCCTCACCGAGTTCGATGTTCCCGGCGCCGGCACCGCATCGGGACAAGGCACACT
The DNA here is from genome assembly GCA_035654555.1 of Candidatus Deferrimicrobiaceae bacterium. Lineage (GTDB taxonomy): Bacteria > Acidobacteriota > Terriglobia > Terriglobales > Acidobacteriaceae > Sulfotelmatobacter. The sequence continues at coordinate 1,034 of DASRWO010000101.1, forward strand.
GCCTGAGGTCTTCAATTTATTGGGAGAGGTCTCGGGCCCATACTATGATTCGAACAGTGTGGCGCACGCATTTATTCGCAGCCCTAACAGTTCGATCACGACGTTTGATGCACCGGGTGCAGGCAGCGGCAGCGGCCAGGGCACCACTCCGACCGGTCTCAACACCGAAGGGGATATCAGCGGATATTTACGTGGACACGAATAATGCGAATCACGGTTTTCTGAGAATCCGATAAAGGTTCATGCCTAAGCAGAGAGTGACAGACTGAGTGAGCCGAGCATCGGAGGTCTCTTGCAACTCAACAACTGTACTGTCGCCTGGAAGTAAATCGGGATGACTTGATTCGTCTCACAATCGAAGTGCGGTCAAACGTTGCAGCGGAGAAATGCGGCTTGCCGGAGAGTCTATGGGCCTTTCATGCACCCACAGCAGCAGAATAGCGTTAGTCAGTCAAGTATATTAGTCCCGTTCTTTCTCTTGCCAGGTTTGGAAAAGAGATCGCCGCTGGCGTCGGAGCCAACGAAATGCTAGTTCTCAGAGCGTAAAAACCGGCCACCCATGTATCCGCACGCATGACGAGCTAATCAACACTCGTGAGTTCCTGGCCTATAGTCGATATGCCCAGGGTCAAGAGCATTAGTTGGATTCCGAAGAAACTTGCGTCGAGCGGCACTCGTTACTGCACGGTCAAGGTCGCCGATGTTTCATGTTGGGTCCCGTTTGCGTGTCCCACGATAGTGATCGTGTATGCGCCAGCCGGAGTCGCTTTCGGCCCGCCGCCAGGATTGGATGCGCTTCCTGCGCCGCATGCTTGCAATAGACAGGCCGTCAAGACCAGAAAGACCCCAAAAAACGGTGTGCAAGATAACTGCCTTCGCCGTACTGCATCCTTGAGCGGAGTACTCAGCAGCATCGCTGGAATACACAGGCCGAACGCGAACAGCAGGGCCGAACTATGCGATGCGGGATGCAAAACCACTGCCGTCGCTGATCCGTTTGCAGAGACTGTCACTTTAGCTGTGCCGATTCCATTGTCCATCGACATCGGCCCGACCGAGCACGTGGGCGCAGAATTTGGAGCGGGGCTGACGCTGCAGGTAAGAGATACTCCCGATGAATTCAATCCGTTCGAAGGCGTTATGGTGAGGCTCGCAGTGGCCGACTGTCCCGGCAAAACGGAGGACGGAGTTAGTGCTAAGGCAGACATGGTGAAGTCAGCGAGTATGCTTATCGTGCTCGAGCTACTGCCGTCAAAATCGCCGTCGCCGCTGTAAGCCGCGGTGATGCTGTGGTTTCCGGCCGCGAGCGCCGCAGTACTCAACGTCGCGACTCCATTCGCATTTACGGTCACGCTGCCAAGTTGAGTTGTTCCGTCCAGAAAGGTAACAACCCCTGTTGGGGCGCCAGAATTTCCAGGGTTTACCGTCGCAGTCAGGATCAAAGTGCCTGCGTTGGAGTTGGCATTCAATAATGTGGTCGTGCCAGCCTTTTGCACCATTTCGACGACCGCTGCGGAGGTGCTCGCGTTGTCGTCGCCACCTCCACCGTAAGCTGCCGTGATCGAGTGCATTCCACCTGCGAGGCCGGAAGAAGTCAGAGAGGCAGTACCTGCATTAAGCGGGACAGTGGCTAACGCAGTCGTGCCATCAAAGAACGTAATGTTCCCTGCAGGGACTCCGCCCAAGCTAGCTGCTACCATCGCAGTCAGCGTGACAGATTGGTTATAAAGGGAAGGATTCAGCGACGACACCAATGTCGTGGTCGTGTTCGTGGAATTGACCGTCTGGGTGAGCGCATTCGAGGTGCTGGACAAATATGTTGTATCCCCGCTGTACACGCCGGTAATCGAATGCACACCCGGAGCCAGTGTGATGCTCGCGAGAACAGCCTGACCATTACTAATTGGCGCGCTGCCGAGCGGATTAATCCCATCGTAAAACGTGACACTGCCGGTGAGGTTCCCCGCGTTGAACGAACGCGTGACCGTGGCCGTAAAAGTCACCCGTCCGAGAACGGGATTGGCCGACGATGCGATGGCGGTAGTCGTAGCGTACTCGAAGTTGCTTGCGATGTTGAGGAGGACCCTGACACCGCCGACGGCCAAGTCAGGCTTGCCGTCTTGATTAAAGTCCCCCACCGCAATGTCCGGGCCAGTGGCTCCGAGAGTGATCCCAGTCTGAAAAGTGCCATCGCCGTTCCCCAGCATGATGGTATTTGCAGAGCCCGAGGCGATATCGAGTTTGCCGTCACCATTAAAATCCGCCAGCGCAAGCGCGGTCACTGAGACACTTGAGGTCAAGCTGGATAGCGGCGGGCGGAAGGTGCCGTCCCCATTTCCGGGGAGCACCGCGATAGAGCCCTGCGCACAGTTACTGGTGCTGGCGCACGAGTTCGCGACCAGAAGATCGAGCTTGCCATCTTTGTTAATATCCGCTACCGCCAGATAAGTGGCATACTCACCGCCCGTGTCGTACATGATCGGCGCTTGGAAAGTTCCATCGCCATTGCCTAGCAAGACGCTGGCCGCACCGTCCGTACAATTGCTGGCGGCACATATGCTCGCGCCCAAAAGGTCGGGTTTGCCATCTCCATTAACATCCGCCACCGCGATCGAATAGGTGCTCTGTCCTCCCGTGGCAAATGTCGTTGCTGGCTGAAAGGTTCCGTCACCGTTACCCAAAAGCACGCCAAACGTACTGGTCGAACAGTCGCTGCTATTGACGCAAAGGTTGCCCACTACCACATCGGGCTTGCCATCCCCGTTTACGTCCGCCACGACGATTGACAGTGCCGAGGGCGCACCCGAGCCATAAACGAGGGCTGGCTGGAATGTTCCATCCCCATTACCCAGCAAAATGCCGACTGAGCCGTTACCGCAGGCTCCGCTGGCACAGGCGTTTGCCACCACTAGATCGGCCTTGCCATCCCCGTTCACATCCTGCACAACGATTGCATAAGGCTGAAACCCGCCGGAGTTGTAAGCTACGGCTGGCCGAAATGTACCGTCGCTGTTGCCCAGCAGCACTCCGAGCGTGCCACCTGAACAGTTAATGACGGCACACTGATTCGCGACAACGAGGTCAGGTTGGCCGTCTCCGTTCACATCGCCCACCGCGACCGCCTGAGCGTTATAACCGCCGGATCCATAAGTGCGAGCCGCCGCAAGAGCGCCATTGCCGTACCCCAGCAACACACTTACGCTGTCGCTGGAACAGCTAGAACAAGAACTCAGTACGAGTAGATCGAGTTTCCCATCCTCATTCACATCTCCCATGGCCACAGCGGCGGCATATTGCTCGCCTGGACTGTAGCCGGTTGCGGCCTGAAAAGTGCCATCGCCATTTCCTAAGAGAAGGGTGACGGCTCCGTTTGGACAGTTACCCGTGGCGCACTGATCCGCGACTGCTAAATCGAGTTTGCCGTCGCCATTTATATCCCCGATCGCTATCGACGTGGGATAGCCGTCTCCCGAGTTATACGAGACGGCTGATTGGAAGGTCCCATCGCCATTCCCCAGCAATATGCTGATCACGCCCTCCGCGCAGTTGGTGCTGCCGGGACACTGGCCGGCTACCGCGAGATCGGGATTGCCGTCTCCGTTCACATCGCCGACGGCCAGTGAATAGGCGACGTACGGGCCAACGCCATAGTTAGCCGCCGGCTGGAAAGTCCCATCGCCATTGCCCAGCAGCACACTGACTGTGCCGCCGCTCGGGCAGTTGTAGGCGCTGCTCCCGCATAGATTCGATACCAGCAGGTCGAGTTTGCCATCCCCATTCACATCGGCGGCGCTTACTGAATTGGAATATTCGCCGCTTACGCTATACGCTGCCGCTGGGCGAAAAGTTCCATCGCCATTACCCAGCAAAACACTGACCGAACCGTTCGTGCAATTACTACTGCTGGCACAACTGTTTGCCACCAGCAGGTCGAGCTTGCCATCCCCATTCACATCCGCCACTGCGACCGAAGCAGAATTCTGGCCACCCGAGTTGTAGGCAACCGCAGTTTGAAAGGTGCCATCGCCATTTCCCAGAAGTATACTGACTGAGCCATTCGGGCAGCTGCTGCTAGCGCAACTATTCGCCACCACCACATCGGGTTTGCCATCGTCATTCACGTCCACTACGGCTACGGAAAGGGCACGTGATCCACCTGAGTTGTAGGCTACCGCTGGCTGAAATGTCCCGTCTCCGTTTCCCAGCAGGATGCTGACGGTACCATTAACGCACCCGCTATTACATTGGTTAGCGATCACGAGGTCGGGTCTACCGTCTCGATTCACATCTCCTACCACCACGGCACTAGCCTGGTAGCCACCTGACGAGTAGACAGATGCGGTCAGGAAAAACGGATTTTGTTGCGCTGCTGCAATGGAAGCAAAGGACAAGAGTGGAAGTACAACGCCAAGAACTGACCATACATGCGAAAAGGAAGGCCGGTTGCTCGGTGTCAGAGCATGACCAATGATGCTCCCGACTGTTTTTCGACTCTCGAATGGTTTGCTAACGGCGCGATAAACTCCCGGCGTAAATGGCATGGCACTCCCCGTGTTTATATACAGCCTGTGATTTTGAAAACTTGAGTTTTCACGAGGCGCGTGGGGGCCGCGTGGCAGTTCTACGAGAAAGGGGAGACCTCACTTCTAGCAGCAGTTTGGCGAAAGGCGAAGTTACCGTCGTCATCGGGGAGGCTGCTCCATCGAATCGATGGCGCCTTGTGCGGCTGACGTAGCGCGGGAAGTAGGGGTGTCGAAGCACACGATCTGCGCCTAGAAAGCCAAGCACGGTGGGACGGATGTGAGCCAGGCGCAGGAAGCGAAGCAACCACTCCGTGACGGCGCAGAAGTTGGCCGGGATCTTCAGCAGTGCGTTCAGCACCAGAGGCCGCGTCTCTGTGATTGCTTCCTTCATCGTCAGCACGCGAACGATGTGATCGCCAACGCGTAGATGATCGCGTTCTGCTTCGATATTGGAGTTGACGACCTGATAGTCGAGAAACTGCGTGGACTTCGGCCTGCCCGCGATACGCCAGTCGTCGTAATTCAGTAACCGGCGAAAGAACGTGAACTGTCCCGGCCGATTCAAAACCTCGATTTGCGTGAAATCCGCTAGCTGTCGAGTGAACGCCTGCACATGCTGGTCGAGCCGTCGAACGTCGCGTTCGATATGCGCACGCAACAGTGTCTTCATGCTGTCGTTGGTGAACTGCGCTCTCAGTTCGCCGACTGCGCCAGAGGGATTCGCGCAAGAGGCGAGCGAATGCCGCCCCCCCAAGCGTCCAATAGCCCCGCGACGGACTCTCCCAACCCTTGGGAGCCGCTGTTTGGTCGATCGACATAGATGCTGCCCAGCAGCCTTGGCCGGTGGCGACGGCGGCGTCAACCATTTGTATCAAATTGCGGTCGGCGTTCGATCCGTTGCGAAAGAGTTGAAGCTTGAGTTGAGCAAGCTGGTTAGGCGTTAGGTGCAACCAGTTCTGAGCGATTTCTGCTTGGCATTGACCGAGCGAAACAGCGGAAATCGCTTGCCGCAAGGTCTCGGCAAGGTCGGGAGACACTGTCTTCGATAAGACATCGAAGTGTCCGGCTCATAAGGAGTAGCGATGAAACCTGCAAGGCAGCCCGCTGGATTCTGATTAAAGACGTTGTAAAAGCAGACGCAGGTTTCACTCAGGCCGTTCTTCAGCGCGGCATGAGCCGGAAAAAGAGGGACTGCTTTGCAATAGGCTCTACTTTTGCCTCGAGAGCAACCATCTGGGCTTGATTTAATGGGGTAAAGGAACCTGCGAGTTCCACGCATTCCTCAACCTGCTCGACTGAATCACAACCGATGATTGCCGTGCTGATAGGTAAGGACAGCGTGTAGAAGAAGGTTTCCCGCTTGGTCAGCGTGCCCGGAGTTGTGGTGATTGCGCCTCGGCCCTCCCATGAACGCTTCTGTTCTTCCACGGGCGGCGGCGTCCAACTGGAAAGAATGCGGCCGCGTGCCATCACCTTCATTACGATAATTCCCATCTGTTTTTCAACGGCCAGCGGAAGAAGGTCTTTTTCAAAGCTGTAGTAGTATTTGTCGGCTGCGTTGACGCCCATAAGGACGGTGTCAAAAGCAAAGCGGTTTATGCATTCGATGAGCGCTTCGGGACGGAAGGGGCCGGTAACGCCAAGGTGGCGCACCGTCTTCTGATCGCGCGCTTGTACCAGCGCCTCTATCGCGCCACCTTTGCCAAATATCTGGTCGATGTCTTCCTGAATTCCAACATCATGCAGTTGCCAGGTGTCGATGTGATCGGTATCCAGCAGCTTCAGAGACACTTCGAGGTTCTTAAGCGCGGCATCGCGCGTTCGCTCTTTGGTCTTCGTTGCGATAAAAACCCGGTCCCGGTTGCCCTTAAGGCCCTTGCCTAAATAACGTTCACTCCACCTGTCAGGTCCTCCGTAAATGGCCGATGTGTCGAAATAATTCACTCCTAATTGGAGAGCACGTTGGATCATCTGCAGGGCTAGGCTCTCGTTATTGGCTTTCTCCAGCGCTCCCTGTCCACCCAGACCGAAAATACCGACCCGAAATCCTGTCTTGCCGAGGTTCCGTGTCGGCATCACGCCCTGCACGGTCTTCTCCGCGGCTGGACTGTTTTCGTTTGACGTCACTCCGCCAGCTGCGGAGGACGCGACTACTCCCACGGACAGACCGGCTAGCGATGCCGCCCCCGTTTTGAGAAAACCCCGCCGGTCTTGATTACCACGATCCTGAGGTGGGTCATTCGGTTTCATGTCCATTGCTCCGTAGAACATTTTTTCGTGAAGTAATCGATCGCGCGAGTATATTTTTCTCTTTCCGGAACAGTCAATCTTTGGTCTGTTTCGCACCTGTTCGAGGACTATTAAAATATTTAGTTTATGCATCGCACCGGCTCGATGCTGATGGGGATGGAGAATGATCTGGAGACTGTTTTTCTTATGCCTTATAGTCGCGTCGATACCACCGACAACTGCGTCTTCTCAATCATTCGTGATCCAATACAAAGGCTCGCCTTATCACGACACCAGATATAGTGGCGGCCCACAAAAAAATACCGGGACGAGTATTGTGCGCCTACTATGACCTGGGTGGTGAAGGGGTCGCGTATCACGACACGGATCCGAAGAATCACGGCAGCGGAGAGTTGAATCCGGCTGATGGGAGCTATCTGAACGAGTTTCGTATCCATGAGGGCGTAGATACTTCCTACACGAAATTCAACCGAAAGCCGGATCCGGTTGACGACAATCCCTTCGACAAAATTGTTCCTTCCGCAGATCTGCTCTATGTTGGCTGGACCGAACCCGGAGAGTGGTTCAACGTTACCGTCGACGTGACACATGGGGGAACGTACACCGCCGATTTCCTTTACACATCGAATCGTGGCGGAACAATTTCAGTTGCTGTGGACGGAAAAGACGCAACTGGACCAGTGCAGATCACGACTACAAACGATCCTGCAGACCCGGTGGCCTGGCGTCAGTGGCACCACTGGAATTTGGCTCCGCACCTTTTCAAAGTTCATCTCAACAAAGGCAAAAACATTCTCACCATACACATATTGACGAACGGTAGCATGAATCTGGCCTATTTCGACTTTGAACCCGTTCACAAATGAAGTGGAATCCGGCAGCGATTCAATTCAGCGTCACGCGCAATCCGGTCGCATGGGGAATAACGACGGTGAACTTGCCGTGTTTGAGGGAGTCGGTCTTCGTTGACCTTGTGATGTGGGCTTCGCGGCTGTCCAGTGCCGGCGCGTGTAATGTTTCGGTTTGCACCACTCCAGTCGCATCGCGACCAAAGTCGAGCTCTAACTCAAAATCCGCTACCGCGTCCTTATTCAGAATGATCACCGATATTCGGCCATCGGGCAGTTTCGCGGCATAGGCCGTTGCATTGACTTCGGTAGCCTGCAGCTTCGTCGAGAAATCGGTCTTCAGCAGTGTTCCTCCGCTGAATGAACCGGCAAACTTGAGCCCGTACGCTACCGGCTCCAATACATAATCCGAGCCAAACGTCGCAATCGGTGTATAGAAAGGATGCGGATGCGCAGCAATCTGTTCGGGAGTTTCGCCATTCGCCTGCAGAAGTGCGTCGCCAGGTAGAGATCCGCCAACCGAATTGGCCACGATTTGCCTGTACCCCCGTGCAGATTGACGCCGGAGTAGTCGTTACTGGCGAGCAGCAGCGAATAGTCGGCTGCCCAAAGCGCAGCAGCAAACACGTCCGAGACGCCGGGCTTGCCTCCGCGATAGCACGTGTTGCCTTCGGTCATGCGCACGCGCGCGCCGATCTTGCTGGCTGCGGCGCTTGCAATATCCGCAGTATTCTGCACCTTTTGCATTGTCGCCGCTTTCAGCAGGTTCGGAATGTTGACGTCGGGGTTCGTTGCCGGTCCACCAAAGTAATAATGGTGAGTCATCGTCGTTACGTGAGGCGCAGACTGGATCGAAGGCCACTGATCAGCAATCTCGGTCAGCCACGCCACGTTGCTCGCAACGTCAGGCATGCCGAACTTTGCGGCGGGCACTCGAGCGGCGATAGCGCGCGCCAGCGTGAGCCATTCTTCGAGATAAGTCTTGGCCGACCATGTCTTCGGATCGCGCAGGTGCCGGTTAAATAGATCCGCCTCGTTTCCGATCTGGAAGTACTGCAAGCGGTTGCCCAGCGTCTCGGCTACAAAGACAGCTTCTTCGGCGGCGCGTGCCGGAGTATTCGTTCCCATGCCGATGCCATAGATGCAGTTCCAACCCGTAGATTGAAGGAACCCGGCCAAGTTCTTGACTGCCTCTACGGTCACCGCGTAGTACTGGGCCTTCGGCTCGCCCACGACCTCACGGACTTGAGGATATTCTGGCTCGGGAGAATCAGGCGCAGGTTTCCAGAAGGCAAACTCGCTGGTGTTACCTCCCAGGCGCAAGACGCCAGATGACGACAGCGCTTTGAACTCGCGAATTAAGCCACTGTTTTGCGCCGAAAAGAAAGTCGGGTCCGTGAGTTGCTGCGCTTCATACGACAGCCCGACAAAGTCGATCGGCATGCGAGGACCAGTCACTTCGTTGGGAATGGTGAGGGCAACCGGAAGCTTGCTATGGCCGAGTGCGTGAACACGTGCTGCAACCATGGTGCAGGCTGTGGTGGCAAGGAATCTCCGTCGTGTAATCATTGGGCCTCTCGATTCTTTACTGCCGGCTTAGAGTTCTCGCTGTCACTTCAAGTTGATGTACTTCAATCCGGGCTCTTGCCGCGACTGCTCCCAATCATCTTCGATCGAGACGAGACCAACTTGGCAAAGGCCCTTGGACCGAAGGTCATAGCATCATTAGCGTGACCCATTAGGAATCATTTCCATGGCCCAGATCGCGGCCGGGCGCATGTACATCGAGGCCCGGAAGTTCCCGTCGACATCCCATGCTTCGGGGGTGCGGAACCAATATCCCTTCGTCTCGTAGATAACGTGGTACAAACCCCACGCAGTGTGGTAGCCCTCGTCCCGCATTCCTTCACTCAGCAGAAGAGAGGCGAAGCCAAGGCTGGTGCCAACCCATACTTCCTGGGCCTGCTCGTTATCGCGCATGATCGAGCCATCCGGAGTCATGCCATTGGCTGCGCCCATTTCGCCGCCTCCAAACTTCATCACATTAAAGGCGTATATCTTTTTCGAGGCGGCCAACTGCATCTCGCGCGGTACCAAGTCGCCCAAACCGGTCAGGTTCGCGTACCACTGTCCCGCTAGCTGATCCGCTTGGATACTGTTGCGGTATTCGCTCTCCGTGTCGTAGCGAAAGTATTCTCCGTTCCAAAGCTTGTCGATGTAGGTTTTCTGTGCTTTCAGAAACAGTTCGTGGTACGCCGTCGCCGCGTCTTTCTCGCCGAGTGTGCGCGCCATTTCCTCAGAGGCTCGCAACGCCGCCAACCACAGGCCGCCGCAGTAGGCGCTGATGCCGCGCACTACCCACGAATCGTAAGTTTGATCGGGATAGCCGCCGTTTTCAGGAATTCCGCCGCCGTGATCGAACTGTCGCAGGTACGTAATGGCCTCTTTTACTGCCGGCCACATCTCGCGCAAGAAAGCAGTATCCTTCCGGCCAGTTAACACATAGTCCCGGTAGATCATCAATACGAACTTCGAATTCAGATCCTTCCAGTCGTTCGTATCCTGCCAGCCGGGTTCATTCACGGCCACGAACGGATCGCCCTCTGGCACGCCGAGATCGTGCGGAACCGCGCCCTTCTTTTTTCGCACGTGAAGGATGGGTTCTCCCATCTGCTGCGACTTCCAGACCCATTGCCCTTTTTCCGGCCACTCTTTCGGGACAGTCTCGGCAAATTCGCGCAGCACCTGCTTGTCGATGTCTGGCCAGAACTTTAGCAACGGCATAGAGGCATAGAAGCGCACGTCCAGTGTGGCGTAATAGGCGTAATCAAAGCACTCGAGTAAGGCGAATGAAGGAGGAGTCTTGCGGTCGGCCCCGACCGGACGCCCCCAGAACGATCCTCCATCGGTCAGCGTATAGAGTTCGTTAAAGAGCATGCCCCTGTACCACAGCGGCCTGCTCTCATCGTTCACGTACGGAGCTTGCCAGGCGTCGATCGCATCGCTCCATGCATCGGCATCCCCGAGACCATCGCGTGCGATCGCCCAGGCATTGTTGCCGTCAGTTCCATAAAAGTCCGTATAGCGCCGATTCCACTGGCGTCCCTGGCCGAATTCCACGACCGGAAAATCCCAGGCGATCACCATAGGAATAATTCTCTTTTCTCCGGGCTGGAGCGTGAAGCGCACAGCAACCGCCCCCGCCAACTTCTCGCTGTCACTCACCCACGAAGTATCGTTGTTTGCCAGGCGGCCATCTTTGGCAAAGTGCTCCCACACCACCTTTCCGTCTCCCTCTGCCGGAAATGTGGCTTGGTATGTGACCTCCACTCCCGGGGATTCCAGCGCGGCAATTGCGAATTGTCCATCGGCCTCATTGGGAGCGGCATTTGCGCGGTTACGCTCGAATACAACTCCCTTCATGGTTCCGATGCCCACGGCCTCGCTCATGTAATGATTGTGATTCCCCTGATTGGGAGCGCCCTGAAAATCGCGCGTGAAGGTACGAAACCAGCCAACCATATTTGTCCAGGAAAGAAGGACTGACACCGTGACCGCATGGTTTGCGGGATTCTCCGCATGCCATCGATAAACCGCAACGGGATAACTGGACTCGCGGTAATTATTGGGCAAGACGGGAGAGAATTGTTCCAGCACGACGTGTGCGGGAAATTTCTTCCATTGGTAGTCGAACCAAGACTTGGGATACAGCGCGGCATATTCACCCGCGCCCACTGGATAGTCCCACTGCCAGCTCGCGAGTTCTCCATTCTTGGGATGGTCGGTCATCAGTACTCGAGCTGTGCCTTGAGCCTCGCCTTCGAGCTGCTGAAACATCGCGAACTGATTGGCCGGCACCGGAGCGTACTTATGAACTCCGGCCTTGATGTGCCAGCGCGCAAAGTCACCGCGGTAGGTTCGCGAAAAAGTTCCCGAGCCGAATCCTCCGACCGGTGCGCCTTGCCAGTGGCCGTCATCG
>DASRWO010000102.1:0-5484 GCA_035654555.1 Candidatus Deferrimicrobiaceae bacterium
ACTGCCGCGTGAAAGGTTGCGTGAAGTTGTTCCAGTTCAGCCATTTGGGCCAGTTGTTCGTCATCGTCCCGCCAATTATTGGCATGGTCGGCTCCCGACTGCGCTACAACCGGCGCCGTCAACAATGCCCCCGCAAGAAGCATGCTGAGTAGCGCTGCCATTTTCCTGAATATCGATTTCATCTCCGTCTCTCCTTTGATCCTGGGGCGCGGTTGTCGTGCTCACCGCCGCCTCTCGGTTTGCCTTCACTCCATATAGCGAGAATCGCGACGGAAACCTGTAAGTCAGAAAGAAGCTTTCTCGGGCACCCCTGATCCTGAGACCCCCGGGTGGTGTAATATTTACGTAATTGCCACTCCTCCGGCTCCAGAGATTGGGATGGACGACGCCCTCGGACACGAGATCACCCAACTGCTTCAGGCGTGGCGCCGGGGCGACGAAGGTGCTCTGGACAAGCTCACCCCCCAGGTTTATCGCGAGCTGCATCGGGTGGCCAGGCGTTGCATGGGACGGGAACGCGACGGCCATACGCTACAAACGACGGAGCTGATCAATGAGCTTTATCTGCGTCTATCCGACCTCAAGCTGATCGACTGGCAAAACCGGGCACATTTCTTCGCGCTGTGTGCGCGACAAATGCGACGCATTCTCACTGACCAGGCCCGTGCCCGGCGATCGCACAAACGCGGCGATGGAGCAGAAGCGATTTCATTGGACGATGCTCTGACGATCTCTCCGGAACCCTCCGCTGATTTGGTCGCTGTGGACGATGCTCTTAATCAGTTAGCGAAGGTGGACGAGCGCAAGAGCCAGGTCGTAGTGTTGCGTTTTTTTGGCGGTCTCAACGTTGAGGAAACTGCGGAAGTTTTGAAAGTTTCGCCTGAAACCGTGGCACGTGATTGGCGGTTGGCCAAGGCGTGGCTGATGCGTGCCCTGAGCGAAAATAAATCCGATGAAACCTGAGCGGTGGGAAAAAGTCGAAAGCATTTTTCACAAAGCTCTCGAGGCTGACGAAAACCGGCGCAGCTCTGTGATTGAAGAATTGTGCGCTGGTGATGCAGAACTACGCCGCGAGGTGGAATCGCTGCTTGCTCATTATAGCGACTCTGCGAGCTTCATCGAGAAGCCAGCATTTGCGGACCAGGCGAACATCACTAAGGCTCCCTCCGCCTCAACCGCAGCTCCGCGACCTGACTTGAAGGACGTTGCGGCTGGACATTACCGCATTGTTGAAGAAATCGGCTTCGGCGGCATGGGAGTGGTATACAAGGCCGAGGACACCAGACTTGGCCGCATAGTCGCGCTGAAATTTCTACCTGAGCACATGGCAGCGGATTCTGTGGCGTTAGAGCGCTTTCGCCGCGAGGCCCGATCGGCTTCCTCGCTGAACCATCCTAATATTTGCACAATCTACGACATCGACGTGTACGAGGGCCGGGAATTCATCGTAATGGAATATCTCGATGGGCAGACGCTCGCGAGGTATATGGCGGGGCGGCGAGCGGTGGACACTCAGCTCGTCGCGAAACTGGGGATGCCCATTGCCGAGGCGCTCGGCGCGGCACACTCCAAGGGAGTAATTCATCGCGATATCAAGCCGGGCAACATCTTCGTTACTCAATCGGGGCTGGTGAAAATCCTCGATTTCGGCGTGGCAAAGCTGGTGGCTAAGGCCAATCAATCCGAAGCTACTACCTTGACCGAAACACACACGATCACAGGCACACTGCCGTATATGTCGCCGGAACAATTGCGTGGTGAGAATCTCGACATTCGGTCGGATATCTACGCATTGGGGGTCGTGCTCTATGAGATTGCCACGGGACAGCGCCTGTATAGTTCATCGCTGCATGCGCAACTGGTTGATGAAATTCTGAATCGTCCCGCTTCTCCGCCCAGCAGCATCAACAAAAAGCTGTCGGCAAAAGCGGATGACATTATTCTCAAGTGTCTCGCCAAGGACCCGGAGGACCGATACCAGACTGCGAAAGAAATCGCGGTTGACTTGCGCCACTTGAGCACACAGTCGACAAGCGGGAGCGTCTCAGCCGACAAAAGAAGCGTACGAACAGGAAGCAGGTTCTGGCCGCGAAGGCCTTCAGAATTCTCGCGCAAGCGGGCCGCAATCCTTGCGGTTGGGCCCGGGTCGGGATGGTGGCCGCGGATGTTGATTGGCAGCGCTGCGCTGATTCTGCTGGTGCTGGGCCTGTGGTGGTTGCTTTCTAGCCGGACTCAGTCGCAGAAGGAATTGGTCCAGCGACAACTGACTGCTAATTCTTCGGATAACCCGGTTCTAGCCGCTGCCATTTCTCCGGATGGCAAATTCCTGGCATACAGCGACGCAAATGGCTTTCACCTGCGGTTGATTAGCACGGGCGAGACGAGGCAGCTGACTCTTCCATCCGGGCTCGCAGTCGCCAGCGTCTTTTCAGGCGCTCCGGAGACCTTGCTTGCTCCCCTTTCGTGGTATCCCGATGGAAGCAAGGTTCTTATCACTACTGCTGCACACCCCGGTGAGCCCCCCAGCCTTTGGGCCGTATCCATACTAGGTGGGGCAGCACGTAAGCTGCGGGAAGGTGCCGCCGCTGCGTCCTTTTCCCCTGACGGTTCTCAGATCGCCTTTCTGGGCGATTACGATTCAGGCTCGGCACAGGGGATTTGGGTAAGTACCGCGGATGGAGATGATCAGCGGCGTATCGTGGCCGCACAACATGATGAAGCCTTCAACGAAGTGGCCTGGGCTCCGAACGGGCATCGTCTGGCATACTCGAAAAGACTCGCGGGTACCGGAATCTACGTGAGCGCCATCGAGAGTGTGAGTCTGAAAGGCGGCCCTCCCACTCGGATTCTATCAAGCCCCAAATTGCAGGGGTTTTGTTGGTTGCCGGATGGACGTGTCGTCTACTCCCTGCGCCAATCGGTGATGATTGGCGCTGACTCAAATCTTTGGGAAGTGAGGACCGTCACTCAAACAGGCGAACCCACGGGCGACCCCCAACAACTAACAAACTGGCCGGGGTTCTCCTTCTCCGGGTTCTCGGTCACGGCAGACGGAAAGCAAATGGAGTTTCTTAGGCTCACCGCGACGGCCCATGTGTATGTTGGAGAGTTGGATGCAAGGGAAACACATCTAAATAACACACGCCGCCTCACGTTCGACGAACATTTCGAGTGGCCTGAGCGGTGGACGCCAGATAGCCGGGCCGTAGTGTTTTGGTCAGACCGCGATGGAAGGTGGGACATCTTCAAGCAGACGTTGGACAAAGACGACACTGCCGAATTGCTCCCCCTCGGACCCGAACCGAAGTATTATTGCAGTTTCAGCCCTGACGGTCACTGGATTTTGTACCTGGCTCTTCCTCAAGAGCGACTTCCCGGTGGTTTGGTTCCAGTACGGATCATGCGGGTCCCCGTATCTGGCGGGCCCCCGCAATTGGTTCTGACTGCATTAGGTACGACGGACATCCACTGCACACGCGCCCCTGCCAACCTCTGTGTCTTTGACGAGCAACAGCAAGGTCATCTTATGTTTACTTCTGTCGATCCCATTAAGGGCCGAGGGCGTGCACTTGCCACCATGGAAATGGAGCTCTCCATGACAATCCCCTGGGACCTTTCCCCGGATGGCTCGCAAGTCGTCATGACGCGCGAAGGGCGCATTCGACTGTTATCCCTAAAGAGTGGGGTGACAACCGATTTAGCAGTAAGGGGATGGGACAGCTTTGGCGAAGTCAATTGGTCTGCCGACGGAAACGCTCTGTTTGTTTCCAGCCAGACGCCCCAAGATACCACCCTGCTTCGCGTTGACCTCGACGGCAATGCCCACGTCCTGTGGCATCAGAGGCTCAATTTCCTGGGCACCAAAGGAATACCGTCTCCCGACCGGCGGCATTTGGCGGTGGCGGGCTGGACAACCGATAGCAACGCCTGGATGATCGCGAACTTTTGAGAGTAGCGGAGTTGGCAGTCGTGGGCAGCGGTAGCGGCGACTGTGAGCTCGTAATCGCTGGGGAAGGCTCACCTGGCGCTCGCCCGGGTGATTCAGCTTTATGACTGGGACTGGCCCCGCGTCGAGCAGGAATCAATGATGCCCTGGCTCACGGTCTGTTTGGCGAATTCCTGCAGGAAATAGGGCGAAACCAGGAAAGCCTCGCGGAATTTCGACGCGGGGCGGCGCTCGATCCGCTCAACGCCTGGCGCGTTAGCGATGTCGGTTTTGGGTTTTATACGGCACGTCAATACGACGAGGCCTTGAGGGAGTTTCAAAAGGCCTTAGCCGTGGATCCCAAAGATGTGTGGGTTCACACCGGGTTGGGCTGGGTTTATGGCCAAAAGAGGATGTGCGCCGAAGCAGTTTCTGAGTTGGAGAAGGCGGTGAGCTTGAGCGCCCGGCATGAAAAGCCCCTGGCCAGCCTGGGCGAGGTCCTGGCCGAATCGGGAAGAAAAAGGGAGGCCGCACAAATTCTGGCGGAACTCAAGCTGCGTTCCAAGTACCGGTACGTCTCTCCCTGCCTGATTGCTCTGGTGCAGCTCGGTCTTGGCGAGCGGGACCAGGCGATCGCGTCACTGGAGCAGGGGTACGCGAACCGCGACCGATGGATGCTTTACCTGAAAGTCGACCCGCACCTGGATGATTTGCGCTCAGATCCTCGATTCAAGGATTTGCTTGGGCGCGTTGGTCTTCCGGAGTAAGCTTACGCCGATCTACCATCCAGGATTCCTCGATCCCGCTTCGTTTGCAGGTGTCCTCAGAAGGCGATACGTCGCCAAATAACTCAATGAAGGACGGCGCCGCATTGCCGTAACGTCGCCATGTGGTGCGAACTGCTGGCTCGGGATCGGGACTGATAAGTCGGTCAGCATGCACCGATTTGTCGTCACCATCGGGTCAACTGTTGCCAACAGGCCAAACCACGTTTCCAGAACACAATCTCCTAGAAACGCGCATTGGCGATTACGCGACAATTGAGAATTGCTTCCAGTCAGGATTTCAGATCACTTTCTTATTCCGTTCGCAGTGCCCGCATCGGTTCCACTGCTGCGGCGCGGCGGGCTGGAAGCAGGCATGCGATTGTACCTACCGCAAGCAGCACGCCGAGCGCGCCAGCACTCAGCATCGGATCATACGGGCTTACCTCGAAAAGCAGACTGCTCATCACACGCCCTGATCCGAACGTCACGGCAATACCCGTGGCGGCGCCAATTGCAACTGGCAATAGTCCATCGCGGAGCACTAGCCAATATACATTTGCCCGCTGCGCTCCAAGAGCCAAGCGCAATCCCATTTCGCGATAGCGCTGCGCAACCGAATACGTGAGAACACCATAGACGCCGAGTCCAGCAAGAAACAGCGCGCTCGCGGCGAAGAGGAGCAAAAGATCCATCTCAAAACGCTGATTTGCTACTGAATCCGCAACGATGCCACCCAGCGCACGCACTCTCGGAACCGGTACGCCGCGGTCGATGCTCCAGATGGTTTGCCGA
>DASRWO010000103.1:0-3300 GCA_035654555.1 Candidatus Deferrimicrobiaceae bacterium
ATCCAGGCGTTCGCCCACCCGCCCGAGACGCCCATCCTGTCCGGCCGATTGCCCGACCAGCACTCCGATCTGCCAATCACGCTTCTCCGATTGGCTGGCTAGCGCTGCGATCAACTGATCATGCTTCTCGGTTTCAAGCACCATCAACTCCAGGTTTCGCGTCAACGCTTCCAGCCGTTCGTCAATGGTCATCACTGATCACCCTTACGAACTTACTGGTCCTTCGACCAACAGCGAAACACTAACGACAACGACTTCTTTCTCACACCAACGAAAAACTCTCTCCCAGATAAACTCTTCTCACTTCCGGATCGCTGGCCAAATGCTCGGGCTTACCATGACGGAAAATTCTGCCGTCATCGATGATGTAAGCGCGATCGGTTACAGACAAAGTCTCGCGCACATTGTGATCGGTGATCAAGACACCAATGCCGCTGGCCCGCAGACCGCTGATAATTTTCTGCAGGTCGAGAACGGCGATGGGATCGATACCGGAAAAAGGTTCGTCGAGCAGGATGAAAGTTGGGTTGATGCACAGGCAGCGGGCGATCTCCACGCGCCGACGCTCGCCGCCGGAAAGCGCGTATCCGCGATTCTGCCGAATGTGCTCCAAGCCCAGTTCATCGATAAATTTCTCCATCTTTTCGCGGCGCTCGTGCCATGACATGGGCTGAGCCTCCAGCACCGCGAGGATGTTCTCCTCAACCGTGAGTTTGCGAAACACAGAAGCTTCTTGTGGGAGATAGCTGATGCCATACTGCCGCGCCCGCAGGTACATGGGAACGTCAGTGATGTCCTGATCGTCATACAACACCCGTCCCGTATCAGGGGGGATCAGGCCAACGATGGCGTAGAAAGTGGTTGTCTTGCCTGCGCCGTTTGGACCTAATAATCCGACTACTTCCGCCTGTTCTACCCGCAGGCTGACACCATTTACAACGCGACGGCCACGGTACGATTTGCCAATTTCATCTGTGGCCAAGGTACGCATTTATCTTGCCATTCGTCTCTATTATCTGGCCACTCGTGTCTGTGTTACCACAGGAGTACTTGCTTCGCCTTCTACGAGCACCCTATCATCGCCCCTAAAGAAAGTCAACGAAACCCCGGTAATCTTGCCACGTTCGGCATCAAAAATGCTAGGCGGTCCGCCGGTGAGGACGAATTTGTCGTCCGAGGCGGTATAAACCAACCTCTGACCGTCGGCCCGTCGACCTGGCTGCTGGATGACAACATGGCCTTGGGCAATCATCCGGTCCAACTGGCCAGGTGCGCTAAGTGATTGATTCGTAGATGCTTGATTCCGTGGTAACAGATAAACATCCATCTCATCCGCAGTAGCTTCAAAGCCGGCTCCCCTGGCGGTGACGCCTCCGGTGTAGTGAGCCTGGCGGTCAGAGTCGGCATAGGTCAGCTTCGAAGAAGTGATGGTGACGGGACTGTCCTGATCGAGTTTTTCCTCAGATTTTTTGTTCGATTTACTTTCGCCTTTATGTTGAATTTTCGTCGACTGCTTCGTGGCTATACCTGTGTCGCTTGGCTGACCTAATTTCTCCTGAACCAGAACGGTGGAGACTGGCTGGATTGTATTTCCCTGGGCGACGAGGGAACGGCGCTCGCGGTCGAACTGGATAGATGGGGCCTCGATGATATTGGCGTCCTGCCAGAGTCGAGCGTTGCCTTCATACAAAGCGATCGCGGGAGAGTTGTGGGCCGTCATTTTGGCGGCGGTGACGTGAATCGGCGAAGAAGAAGCAAGCAGCGCCCCGGTGGGCTGCTCTTTGAGATCGCTGTAAGTGCTCTTGACGTTGCCGTCAGCGAATGCGTCATTGGTGACGCGATTGATGCGAATTGTGTTCGCGGTGGTGATCATGCCTCCGTCGGAGACTCTCGGCTTCCCGGTGAGCACCAGAACCTGGTCGACAGGCGTGTAGAGGGCTCTGTCCGCCCAGGCTTGGGTGCGCTTTTCTGGCGGCTGATTATCCGTATAGGCAACGCTTCCCTGCTGCACGATGGATGCGATGCCGCCTTCCGGTAGAAATGTGGCATCGAGCGTTTGACTGGTGCTCACGCGGTCGGGCGATCCCGGCGCGAGGTTCACGATTTTTGCATCCGGCGCGCCGTGGAAGGAAGTCAGGCGGCTTTGGCCTTCAGGCGTTGCGGAAAATCTTGCGTCGAATCGGCCAGCCGTGATGACCGTGCTTTGCGCCGACTCGCTCGTGGAATTCTGATCTGAGGCGGGCATGATTATGATCTGCGCCGCACCGGAAGTTTGGGCGCGGCCGAGGCGGCGGCCGTCAACCACGAAGAAGTCTATGATTGGCGCGACGATGTCGAAATTCTGCGGCGGTGAGGAACTTGCCGTGGATGTATTCGCCCCCGCGGCGCGCTGCGACAGGCGAACCCCATCGGCGGCGTGCACTTTTTGCAACTGGTTCTGCCCCAGGAAATCGAGAATCACGCGTCCGGCATCGCCCTGCATAGGACGAGATCCGATGCGCTCGACGTGAACATGACCGGTGAGGGTAGCCGTGCGCAGCAGGTTTTGCTTGCTTACCAGCAATAGGTCGGCGTCATCGGCGCGGGCGCGCATCTGGTCAGCTTGTTGCGGCGTGGACTCCGCGTTCACGTTGCCCGTGGCGACGACGCGCTCCACTTCATTTTCCGGCCCAAGGAAGAACGTGACCTGGTCCGATTTTAGTGTTCCGCTTTCGCGCTCCATGCGTGCGTGATCCAGAATGACTTCTCGCGGGTCGCGAGTGATAGTGCCGTGGGCAGCGAAGATGCTCGCGGCGTCCTGCCCGGTCAAAGTCACATGTATCTGCGAAGCGAGGGTGAGCGTTTTGCTTTTTGCCAGGTACTGCACGCCCACCGCCCAGCCCGTGGCTTGGGGGGTTTGGAAGTCAACCCGCGCCTGGGTGGAGGCGTCCCCGCTATCGCGGTTGAAAACCAGGTCGCTGGTGGTGAGATGGATAGGGTTTTTGAGTTCTTTCGGCGCGGCCTGATCTGGCGCTGTCACCCCCGTGGGGTTAGATTGCAGATCGATTTGCACCTCGCCCTTCGCCGTGACGTTTCCGGATTTCGGATCAAAGGTGAAGTCGTCACCATAGATCTGATCAAAGCGCGACGTGTCGCTGCCGTAAAGAATGATGGTGACATCGTGCAGGTCGGCGCGGCCGTTGAGCTTGAACTCCTTAACTTCTTTCGCGCGAATCGTAAAAACTGTGCGGCCGGCCTGGGATTTCGAAAATTGAAAACCGCTGGCCGTCTGCTTGATGTCGTAGGAAATCTTGCCCGGGA
>DASRWO010000104.1:0-6465 GCA_035654555.1 Candidatus Deferrimicrobiaceae bacterium
TTTTATTTCATTTGCTGCAGTAGCGTTTGCTCTTCCCGTCATCGCGAAAGACTTCGTGAAACCCGCAGCCCGCGCCGCCAAAAGCTATCCCGCCCACGACGATCATACCGCGGATAAAGTAGCCATTGCCGCCGATCCCTATGACACTCCCGACAAGGCGAGAATATTCTCGATAAAGTTTCACGAACACGGATTACTCCCCATCTTCTTCATCGTCACTAATGAGGGCGACCAGCCCATCTCCATCGCCAACATGCAGGTAACACTCACTACCGCCAACCGCTCTAAACTCACCCCGATTACGACGGAAGATATCTTCCGCCGCCTTTCGAACCCTCACGAAACCAATCCGATCCCCATTCCTATCCCACAGAAAAAAGTGAAAGGCGGAGTCAGCCAAAAAGAACGCGACGAAATCGGAACTTCTCAATTCGTCGCTAAAGCCGTCGAGCCCCACACCACGCAATCAGGATTTCTCTTCTTTGACGTGGAAGGCCTCAATGCGCCCCTGGAAGGCTCGCGCCTCTTCGTCACCAGCGTCAACGACGCCAAAGGGACGGAGTTGATGTACTTCGAAATTCCGTTGGGAAATTAATTAGCACACTGCTAAGCACTTCTTCGCGTGCTCAGCGGCTGTTCTGCGTGTTCTCCGCGGTTCAAGCTCTGATTTCGCTCTCCTTATTAGCGAAAGCGAGACGATTTCGGGGACCGTATAATGACCGAGTATGTCGACCACTACAAACTCTTCTGTCGCCGCTCGCACGGCATACGAGCCTGTCATCGGCCTCGAAGTGCACGTCCAGTTGCTGACGGCCTCGAAGATTTTCTGCTCCTGCTCCACGCGCTTCGGTGCTCCGCCCAACACGAATGTTTGTCCCGTATGCCTGGGCATGCCGGGAGTGCTACCGGTTCTAAACCGGAAGGCGGTCGAATTCGCAATGCTAGCAGCGATGGCACTGAACTGCCGCATCAACGAAACTTCGATTTTCGCACGTAAGAATTACTTCTATCCCGACCTGCCCAAGGGCTACCAGATTTCGCAATATGACAAGCCGTTGGCCGAGCATGGATTCATCGATGTGCCAAGCGGCGGAGGTAAGAAAAAAATCGGTATCAGCCGCGTACACCTCGAAGAAGATGCCGGTAAAAGCCTGCACGAAGGCTTTCCCGACGCCTCCGAGAAAACTGCCATCGACCTCAACCGCACTGGCGTCCCGCTGATTGAAATCGTCAGCGAACCGGATATCGCCACTCCGGACGAAGCCTACGAATATCTCACTCGCCTGAAAGAAATCATCCTCTACACCGGCGTCAGCGACTGCAACATGGAGGAGGGTTCGCTGCGTTGCGATGCCAACGTCAGCATCCGCCCGCGCGGGCAGCGAGAGTTAGGCACTAAAACCGAAATCAAAAATGTGAACTCGTTCCGCTTCATTCGCGAGGCTCTTATTTACGAGATCGCACGCCAGATAGAAGTAGTCGAATCCGGCGGCGCGATCACGCAGGAAACCCGCCTTTACAATTCGCACGAAGGCAAGACCTACAGCATGCGCTCGAAAGAACAGGCGCATGATTACCGCTATTTTCCCGAGCCCGATCTGCTGCCGCTGGTGGTCGACGAGAAGTGGCAGGCCGAGATCGCCAAGGCTCTCCCTGAACTTCCTGAAGCGCTCCGCGCGCGACTGGTGAAGGAATACGGCATAACCGAATACGATGCGCAGGTGCTGACGGCTTCAAAGTCACTCGTCGATCAGTTTGAAACTGCCGCCAAAGCCGCGAAGAATCCCAAACGCGTGGCGAACCTGGTGCAGGGCGAATTGATGGGGCGTCTCAAAGCGAAAGGCCTCGAGATCGAGCACTCTCCAATCTCGATGACGGGCGTCGCCGCGTCCGCCGATCTGGTGGAAAGCGGCTCCATCTCGGGCAAAATGCTCAAGGATCTCTACGATCTCAGCTTCGAGCGCAACCAGGATTTTCCCGAGGTTTACGAACAAGAGGGACGCCCACAACAGTCCTCCGACACCTCGGCACTGGAAAAGATCATCGACGACGTGATCGCCGCGAGTCCCACGCAGCTTGAACAATACCGAGCCGGGAAAAAGACCATGATCGGCTTCTTTGTCGGCCAGGTGATGAAAGCCTCGAGAGGTCAAGCCAATCCGCAGTTGGTGAATGATTTACTGACCAAGAAGCTCGAGTAATCCCTGGCCCAAGTGACCGAAGTACCATCGGCGGGCATGACTTCCGCAATCTGATTCTGGGGGTCGGCAATCGATACCATGATGTTGGGCCTGTCCGTCTCGGGCTGAACGTTCGCGAGCTCCCATGAAAATCAAGCTGGACCGAATTATCAGCATTGCCACACTCGTAGCATCGCTCGGGGCCATTGTTCTGGTATTGAAAAAACCAGCGCCCGTCGCTCAGCCACAGACTCCGTCGGCGATCGCGGCCAATGCTCAGTCGTTTGGGCAAAAGATGGACCACTTCGAGCAGGCGGTGCAGCAAGCTCCCACCGCGTCGAGCGGAAATTACCAGACATCGTCGTCGCAGAATCCGCCGACGATTCCTTCCGACCTGCAATCGAAAGCGGAGGTTCACCTCAACTCTGACGAAGTGGGAGCCGCGATGGCTCAAGCTTTGGGAACCGCCGGAACCGGATCTGCGAGCGCGGAGCTTTCGCCAGATTCCAATCTTGGCAGCGGACAGCCCACCATAAAAGATCAGCAAGTCAGTTTCGACGGCGACACGGTACATGGGCAATTTCTGACAGAGATTGCGGGAAAAGATGTCTGGGTGACCGTCTCGGGACATCTTTCCTCGAAAGATGGATATGCCACGTTCGAGCCGACAGAGTTTAAGGTGGGTGATCTGAACGTGCCGGTTTCGCTGGTGAATCCCGCCTTACAGAAGAAACTCGCCGAACAGCGCGATCGGATGAAACTTCCGGACAATGTAGGTGGCTTGAAAGTGGAAAACGGCGAACTGGTAATGCAACAGAAATAGCTCGCAGATGCTTAAACTGGCCCGACCCGATTCTCCTGCGCGACTTTTCCGTACCATCGTCCCGATTCTTTGATGGTGCGCTTCTGCGTTTTGAAATCCACATAGGCCAAGCCAAAGCGCTGGCTGAAACCTTCGGCCCACTCGAAGTTATCCATCAGGCTCCAGGCGTGGTAGCCGCGAACGTCCGCACCATCGGCCATGGCCTGCGCAAGCGCCTGCAGATACTGCCGGTGATATTCGATGCGGCGCGAGTCATGAATCACGCCATTCGCGTCCGGACCATCGTTGTAGGAACACCCGCTCTCAGTAATCTCAATCACCGGCCGGTTGAAGTCGCGAGTGATGCGCGTGACAATGTCATAAAGAGCCTGCGGCCAAACTTCCCATCCCATGTCGGTTTTCGGGCCCTGATCCCCCCTCGCCATCTTTACCGGGAACAGCCATTGCTGCGCGTGGCTCAGCCTCTCGATCGCGGTGGAGGCAGACGCGATCGTGCGGTAGTAAAGGTTGATGCCGATGAAATCGAGAGGGGCCTTCATCTTTTCGAGATCGCCCGACTTGATGCCCATGACGGTCTCAGGAAAAAACGTAAACGCATCCGGATAGCGGCCCTTGAGCGCCGGATCTAGAAACCAGAGATTCGTAATCGCGTGGGCGCGCTCGGCCGCCAACTTATCGTCTTCCGAATTTGTTGCCGGCTCGCACGCCAACATACTCAATGCCGTTCCCACGCGAGCCGACGGGTGAACTGCCTTTAAGGCTCGAAAACCCTCGCCCTGTGCCAGATTCACCGCATGGGACGCGCGCAGAAAGTCGACAAGGCTCTTGCGTCCCGGAGCGTGCGTGCCTTCGAGATACCCCAAATCGACAAATGCGGAAGGCTCGTTGAATAGCGTCCAATCGCGGACGCGGTCGCCCAAGGATCGCGATACAAGCTCCACATAATCAGCAAAGCGAGCAGCGGTATCGCGATTTGGCCAGCCCCCTAAATCTTCCAAGGCCTGCGGCAAATCCCAGTGATAAAGCGTGACAAGGGGGCGAATCCCCGCCTCCAGAAGGGCATCCACCAGGCGACTGTAATAATCGACACCTTTGGAATTCGCTGGGCCAGCACCAGAAGGTTGAATGCGCGGCCATGAAATGGAAAAACGGTAACTGTTCAAATTCATCGCCCGCATCAACGCGATGTCTTCCCGCCAGCGATGGTAGGAATCGCAAGCTACGTCTCCCGTGTCGCCGTTCTTGATTTTGCCCGGAGTATGCGCGAAGCGGTCCCAGATCGATTCGCCCTTGCCATCTTCTTTCCACGCGCCTTCGATCTGATAGGCGGCAGTAGTCGCGCCCCAGAAAAAACCCTTAGGGAATGGAATCTCCGAAGCAGTATCGAACTGCACGCAGCGAGGACTGGAAAGCAGCGCGGAGTCCGGAGTGTGCGCCGCATTCGACGAGACACTACACGCCGAAAAAATCCCGGACGGCAGCGCGGCTGCAACCGTTGCGGCAAGAATCGAGTGCGAAAATTCGCGGCGGGTATGGGGCAAGTAAAGCAGGCTCCTTAGAATATAGCGCGGCTACGGTTGACTAATTATGCTTGATAAGGTTTCCGGTCTGCTGTCCCGTGAGCGAATTGTACAAAGTCTCCAGAAATACATCTACGGTGACGAAGTCTCGGGCAGCCATTCTACCGCAATAGAGACCGCGCATTCTTTTCGGAATCAGCGCCAGTCGCGCAGAAGTCTGTCGAGGATGTCGACGGTGGCATTGAGTTTGGACAGTTCACTTGTGGTCAACGTCTTAAGATGGTCCGCGAGATATCGAATCCGCCGTTTGCGCCCTTGCTGCAAAAGTCGCGTCCCCTTGCTGGTAGCTTGAATGTGCTTGCAACGGGCGTCGTGGAGATCGATGGTGATTTCGATGAGCCGGCGGCGCCTGAGGCTGGCGACGACACGGCTCATGGTGGGCGGTTTCACCTGCTCTGCTGCCGCGAGTTTCCCAAATGTTTTCGATCCAGAAAAGACCAGGACCGAAAGAGCCGAGAGCTGGGCGGGGCCGACGCCGGAGGCTTCGTCCTGTTTCCGAACGCGGCGCAGCAAATGGATCGCCGCGGAATGAAGCCGGTCGGCAGCCGCGATAGTTTCCCGGCGGGAGGCAAATTTCGTCTCCTTGACTTTTGTCATCGAATATAGTTAGCTATGCTAACTAATATCGCACTGGAGGTCAAATATGGGCGCAGCAGCAAGCGGGATCGGAATCACCGGCCTCGGCCAGATCGCCGTCAATGCGAAAGATGTAGAACGCGCCGCAGCTTTCTACCAGAACGTCCTGGGGTTGAAACTTCTCTTCAAGGCTCCCCCTGGACTGGCGTTCTTCGACTGCGCAGGAGTGCGGCTCATGTTGGATCGAGCGGAGAAACCCGAGTTCGATCATCCCAGCTCAGTTCTATATTTTGCCGTGCCTGATATTCAGTCCGCTTATGGGAAACTAAAAGAAAGCGGCGTGCATTTCGACAATGAGCCGCACATGATCGCTAAAATGCCGAGTCACGATTTGTGGATGACATTTTTCCGTGACTCCGAAGGAAATCTGCTGGCGCTGATGAGTGAAGTTGCAAGATTAACCAGCTGACTACTTTCGTGCGCAGCGACGGCTGCGATTTCGATTGCCAATCCTCAGTTGCCGTTTGAGAATGAGCGCGACGGGCAACTCCTTGAGGCAAGCGCCGCCATCTCTTTCAGCTTCGGGTTTCGGTAGTCCATGGTTCGCGCTATGCCTGGCCTTTGGCTTGCATATCCTTGACGAAGCCGCTACGGGGTTTCTTGCCATCTATAACCCAACTGTCACTGTTCTGCGCGAGCACTGGGAGTGGTTTCCCATGCCCATGTATGACTTTCGCGGTTGGCTGAGTGGACTGATTGTGGCGTGGATGTTGCTGATCTGTCTGACTCCGGTGGCGGCGCGGGGGATGCGGGGATTGCGGGCGCTAGCCTGGATTTTTGCCATCGTCATGTTTCTGAATGGGGTAGGACATACTGTGCTCTCAATTCTGGGACGCACCGTGTCGCCCTTGGCCTTTCCGCACCCAGCGCCGGATTCTATTCTTCCCCATTCTTGTTCGCGGCTTCTCTATGGCTGATGACAAGACTTCGGCGTACCGCGTGCGTGGATTTCCAATTACCAACCGGAGGCTAACTCGCATTGGGTAGTGGGTCATGGATACTAGCGACGCGATGCTACGCGGGCTGCTATCATCTTTTGCGGAGCTTTTTTTGGAGTACCAATATGGAAGACTTGGAAGACGAAGAGGCAATCCCTTATATTTCTGGCTCAGGAGAAGGACTTATGGAAGAAGGATCGAATTTGCATACTAGCGCGCGCCGCGATGAGGACATCGCGCTTGATCTGATGAAATTTGTTGCCATGACCACAGGATATGGGCGGACTACCTCCTCCGGCGTCGGCTTT
>DASRWO010000105.1:0-10641 GCA_035654555.1 Candidatus Deferrimicrobiaceae bacterium
AGGATGCGATCCACAAAAGCCCACCCTGTCTTGCTGAGCTTCTCTTCGCCCTTCGCGTCCCAGAACAAGTTCTTCCCGTCGTCGCTGACGGAAACATTTGTATGCATGCCACTGCCGTTCACTCCGACCACCGGCTTAGGCAGGAATGACGCCGTGAATCCCAGGTTGGTCGCGACTTGCCGGCAAATCAGTTTATAGAGCTGAATCTGATCCGCGGCCGCGACAACTTCGCCATAGCCATAATTGATTTCGAATTGTGAGGGCGCAACTTCAGGATGGTCCTTCTCGTTCTGGAAACCCATCGCGCGCTGCACTTCGGCAGTAGTATCGATGAATGTGCGCAGCGGATCGCCAGGGAGCGAGTGATAATACCCACCAGTGTTCACGTATTCGAACTTGCCGGTTGCATGGTAATTGCGCTCCGCGTCCGCGCCTTTGAAGAGGAAGCCTTCAATCTCATTGGCTGCGTTGAGCGTGTAGCCTTTTTTCTTGTGCAGATCGCCGGCGAAACTCTTAAGCACCCCGCGAATATCGGCGCTGTAGGGTGTGCCGCCCTTGTCGATCACTTCGCCGAACACCAACACTTTTCCCGACCCGAACACATCTGCGGGAGCCCAATAGAACGCGCTCCAATCGATGCCGAGGCGAAGATCGCTCTCGCGCTGTGCGGTGAAGCCGCGAATCGAAGAACCATCGAAGGTAAGATTGTCCCAGCTTTTGATGAGAAACTTCTTGTCGTAGTCCAGCATGTGCAGCCGGCCTTCGAGGTCGCTGAAGAGCACGGTCACGGCCTTGATCCGCTTCTCGTCCGTTAGATACTTCAGCCGATGTTCCTGGATCTTGTCGATTGCGACCCGCTTGCTGCGTTGCTCTTTCGCTTCCAGATTCAGTTCTTCCAGTTCGTCGTAGGTAAGTGCCAAAAAATTGCGAAGTTCATTAGGCATGGATGGTCTTCAGTCTCCTATTCGTGATCTGCAAATAGTGATTTCAGCAAGCAACGCCAGCGAAACATGGAGTTGAAATGGCTGGGGAGTACGGGAAAGAATATCGCGAGTCCGGGACCCGCGACAATCGAAAAAGCTGATGCGAGGTAGAAGCAAATTTGTTGGACAGGAGGAAATCAGACTACCGCACGCCCAGTCCGGTTGCGGGCATCATTCGGATGATTACGCCCAGCGCAGTCAGCACCGCGATGTAGTAAACAGTAATCGCACGGTTGGAATGGGACGGCAGATCTCCTGCGAAGAACACTTGATAGGCAGCGGCCAGCGCCACCAGTAGGAATATGTTTTCGCCGAGCACCAGCCACAGGAGCAGACTCGCCGCCAGCAGGACTGCCCGCTCCAGCTTGCTTAAGGCGAGCACGGCCTGACCGCCGTCCAGGATCCAGAGAGGAATCAGGTTCAACAGATTCAATACCGCCCCCACCCGCGCAAGCGCGGCCCACAGGGGATTGCCGGTCTGCAATCCTAAAGCGGCGCACGCGACTGCCACAAAAAACCCCGCCAGCGGCCCGGCCAGGCTGATGGCCGCTCGCGTCTCCAAGGGCACGCCTAGGGCCTGCCAACGGACGTAGGCTCCCAGGCCGGGCACAAATACCGGCATCTCCGCAGGCAAGCCGCGGCGCTTGATGTCGATGAAGTGTCCCATCTCATGAAGCAGAATCAGGACCGCGAAGCCAATGCCAAATTTCATTCCCCAGGCGGCCCAATAGATGCCGATGAAGGCGGCAAAGCTTAGCAGAAATTTCAGCTTGGAAAGCGCGAGCAGGGCAGTCTTAGCTTTGGCTAGCAAGATCGCGATCGGACCGACCGGTCCCAGGCGCTTGGCCCATTTGTTCTCCGATGACTCCGGAGTCCGCGCCTGATTCGATGCAACCTCAAGTGCACGAGCGTGATCTCTGATCCACTCATACTGCTTCGACGAAGTCGGCAAAAGATTCAAGCCGGCAAGCCATCGCTCCCGCGCCCGTTGCAAGTCTCCTTGGGACTCGAGCGCTTTTGCCCGGCTCGCAAGATGATCCAGCTCCTCGGAATGGACGAGGGCGTGGCATTTGCCGCAGATAAGTGTCCCGGGCGCGAGATCGCTCGCGCATCGGGTGCAGTTTCGGATGAGCTCAGGAGTTTGGGATGGCACCATTCTTCACCTTAGCCCTTTACGCTTCTTAGCCCGCGCCATCGCCGCGATGCGAGTCAAGGTTGAGCGTAGTAGCCAGTACGGGTGCGGGCTTTTGTGTCTGGCTTGTCCACTTTCACGTCGATCGCATGGAACTCATTGGCATGGTCCGCGTGCGCGGCTTCGAAGGAGAGAACATAAAAAGCCTCGGCGTCGGCGGTGCACTTCGCGATTTCCCCGGTGATGTCATTGCTGGAATTGAGGACGCGGCCGCCACTTTGAACTGCCAGTACCTGCAGGCTAAGATTAGCCGCCTGCGCCCGACTGGCAAACGGTACACCTTTCAAGAATTCCTCGTAGTACGAAATCCGCACGCCTCCTGCGTCTGCCAGACCAAGTGGATCAATGCTATACAGGGTTACGTCAGCCTCTCGCAGTTCGTTCGAGAGAGCCACGATCGAGCTGAAGAATCCCTCTTCGTCCTTCCGGGTGTATTCGATATGGGGTCCCGTGAGCAATGGCCATCCCGGACTGAACCAGACCATCAGCTTCCTGCCGGGTTGTTTTCCTTCGTGCGCCACAAGAGAGGTGAGAGTGCGAAGCGATAATGTGTAACGATCGGCCGCACCATAGAATCCCTGGGACCGATTAATAATCCGCAGTCCAGTTTCGTATTGATCATAGAGGGCCGCCAGCGAGTTTCCATCGCGAGAGGAACCCTGTTGCACCCGTGTTCCAGTATCGGCAAAGATGACGAGCGATACGGGCTGGGCGAGTTTGCCGCCATTCTGCAGCAGAAATTTTTTCAACTCATTTCGCTCGTAGGTGACTGCCTGGAAAGAAGCGTTGACTGCATCCACGACCAGAACGATTTCCACCGGCGGAACCGCGTTCTGGGCCGCTGGTTCATCTACCGCTTTGAACGAGAGGATGCTTTGCGGGCGTTTATCGTCCAGAACTGTGAAATCTTCCTTCTGCAGTCCCCGAACGGGCGCACCAGACTTGTCGGTGACCTGAACAGTAAGCTTGATTTGCCGTTCTGAGGCAGGAGGAGAAGGAGCTTTTTCCGGCTCGGCCGGCCGAGGTTGAAGCTGAGGCGGGGGAGTGGGTGGAGTGTTTTGTGCCCACGAAAGAGAAGTTAACAAGAGTGCTGCAACCAGAATTCTAAGAAATCGAACGGATCGATGCATGGGGCTCACCTTCATCAGGGAGTTTCTGGCTTTTACCTCGAATACTTTAGCAGAACTGGGCCGAATGAGAAGAGTCTACTGGCGGTGGGTTGAAGCTCCAGCGGCGATTTCGCGCAGCGCGCTGACGAACTCCGCCGCTACATTCGGATCGGCCAGCGCTGCAAGACTCACCGTGGCGGAGAACTGGGGCGATTCCGGGCGGAAGTGCACCTGCAGAATATCCTGCCTGCGCGCCGACATCAACGCATTCAGTTCAGCCGATGGATCCTGCTTCCAGTGCGTCCGCGTGGTCAGAACTACCGGGCCGGGCTCGTAAATATCCCACTCGCGGTCGTCGCGCGTGCGAGAAGATATACCGCGGTTGCGAGCGCACCAACGATGACGCACTACTTCCAGCCGGAAGCTCGGAGAACCGTCCAGATCAGCCTCGAAGGTTAACGTTTCTTTCTGCTTGTGCCAGCAGCTTATCAGCCACTGAACGGGAAGAGCGCGGGGCTGAAATTTAACGGTGACTCGGGCATTCTCAAACCAGCGAGAAGGGAAGTGCAGCCGCGCCTGTAAACGCGAGGTACCCACCCAGTGCGATTCCAGGATTCGTCCCTTGCCGGCGCAAGCAGACTGGACCCAGAGCATCGCCGTCGCGCCTTTTTTTCGGTTGTAGTGAGAGAACACGAGGTACCACAGTCCCAGAATGGCGACCGAAGAGACAACGTCAATCAGCAGAAGGCGCCCCACAACGCTCCTCTAGATGCTCATGGTACGTCCGGGGTTGCGGACGAAGCAAGAGGCAATCGTCGTGAATTTTCGCGCCGTGAAAGCCGCGATGACTAACCTGTGGAAATCCGGAACAAAACAGGTTGCGGAGACGGGAACCGGCTCAAGCCAACATCGCGCCCGGCTACAATGGCGTCGTGCCCTTCATCATCCGCGACTTTCAGCCTTCGGATTTCGAAATTCTTTGGAGTATTGACCAAACTTGTTTTCCTGCAGGCATTTCCTATTCACGGGCGGAACTAAGACTTTACATGCGGCGGCGAGCGTCGTTCACTCTGGTCGCCGTGGGTGGAAGACCCGGAGAGCCCATCGATTCGACTTCCACCCGTAAAGCAGAGAAAAATTCGCCGGAGGCCGCTTCCACGAACGTCTCCGTCGCCGGCTTCATCGTGGCGGAAGCTGGAGCCCGTGCTCGCGGCCATATCATTACTATCGACGTACTTCCTTCCGCTCGCCGGGCCGGGGTCGGTTCGCTGCTGCTCCGCGCCGCGGAGGATCGCTTGATCTCCGCCGAATGCCGGTCTGTGGAATTGGAGACTGCGGTCGATAACCTGTCTGCCATCGCTTTTTACAAGCGCCACGGATATCGGGTTATTAAACCCCTCCCTCGCTATTATTCCAACGGGGTGGACGCACTCGTTCTGGAGAAGACTCTGGTTTAGGTCCGGGAAAGTCTTTGCCGAATCGATTTGCGTTCCGCGCGCGCTCCAGCTACCTTGCCTTGGTGAAAGCTGCGGCAGTGAAAGTCGCGATTCAGGGCGAACTCGGGTCCTTCAGCCACGAAGCGGCGGAGCGGATGCTGCCCGGCTGCACGGTGATTCCCTGCACCCGTTCCGTGGAGGCGTTTGATTGTATTGAAAATGAGTCGGTCGCCGCCGCCGTGATTCCCATTGAGAACTCGCTCGCCGGCACCGTGGCCGAGCACGCCGACCTGCTGGTAGCGCGGGATGTATTCGTTCAAGCCGAATTTCCCCTACGCATCGTTCACAATTTGATCGCAGCGCCGGGTGTGAAGCTGAGCGAAGTTCGCAAGGCTCTGTCCCATCCCGTAGCCCTCGCCCAGTGCCGTGATTTTTTCCGCCACCATCCCAGGATGGAGCCCGTTCCGTTTTACGACACGGCCGGTAGCGTGAAGCACGTGGTCAAGAACCACTTAGAGGATGCGGCCGGAATCGCGGGACGCCATGCCGCCCGGGAATACTCGGGCAAAATTCTGCAGGCCGGCATCGAAGACGATAAACGCAACTTCACACGCTTCTTCCTGATTCGCAAATCGGCGGCAAAATCGGGTCACGGTTATCAGCGGCTCATTCCAAAGGGGGCGAACAAGACTTCGATCGCGTACAAGCTGAAAAACCAGCCCGGGGCTCTATTCAAGTCGCTCAGTGTATTCGCGTTGCGCGATATCAACTTGAGCAAGATTGAATCACGGCCTATGCGTGGCAGGCCCTGGGAGTACGTCTTCTACGTCGATTTCCTTCGTGGGGACGATGACCCGGCTCGCAACGCTCTCCGCCATCTGGGCGAGGTGGCGGAGTTCGTCAAAGTGCTGGGAATCTACCGGGCAGCGTGAACCTGCGAATCACTGGGGCCCTCAGCATCGAGAATCTTCGGTCTTGCCGGCCAGGGTTTTGCCGGCTAAAGATCCGATGTGGCGACAGCTCCGCATTAGCCCTGGTACCTTGGGCATCATGTGCTGCTCAGAAGATTGCCGGTAGAATCTAAAAACCTTCAGAACCAGGGATGGCATGAAACCTTTCTGCGGAAGTATCATCTAAGCTTGAGTGAGTTACACTCAAGGAGAGCCAATGAGCCAACAACCGCTTTCCGAGCCACTCGTTAAGCATCGAGAATCCAATGATGTACGGGCTTTGCCCGTGCTTCCAGTGCGGGATACCGTTCTTTTCCCCCACGCCGTCCTGCCGCTCACGGTCGGGCGAGAGAGTTCCGTCCAGCTTATTAATTCGCTCGGAGAGGATAAGACTATCATCGTCGTCGCGCAGCGCGAAGCGCGCGTCGACAACCCCCAACCCAGCGACCTTTATACCGTCGGCACTTCTGCAGTCGTTCATAAAGTCGTAAAAATGCCCAACCAGAGCCTGTTTGTGTTCGCCGAAGGCTTGGAGCGGGTCCGTTTAGGCGAGTTCACGCAATTAGCGCCATTTATGCGCGCTCGCGTGTCGCCAATTCCGGAATCCGCTTCGCCGGATAGTTCCGAAATCGAAGCGTTACAACGTAATGTTCTAACCCTGTTCCAGCAAATCGTTGCGGGTTCGCCCACGCTGTCAGACGAACTTTCCACGGTGGCCCTGAATATAGATGAGCCGGGCCGCCTGGTGGATTTCATCGCCTCATCCTTGCCGTCGCTATCGACGCCCGATAAACAGGACACTCTGGAAACTCTAGACATTCGGATACGCCTGGAGAAGATCAACCAGCATCTCGCCAAAGAGCTTGAAGTGCAGCAACTGCGCAACAAGATCCAAAGCGAAGTACAGGATCGTGTGCAGCAGACGCAACGTGAGTATTACCTGCGCGAGCAGATGAAGGCCATCCAGAAAGAATTGGGCGAGCAGGATGAAGGCCAACGCGACGTCGAAGATTTGAAAAAGAAGATCGACGAAGCCGGAATGCCTGACGAAGTCAAGAAAGAAGCCCTCAAGGAATTGGGTCGTCTGGCGCGCATGTCTCCCATGGCAGCCGACTATTCACTCACGCGCAATTACGTGGAGTGGCTGGCCGTTCTGCCCTGGAATAAGACCTCCGGCCAGGAGATCGAGATTCCTAAGGCGAAGGAAATTTTGGACACGGATCACTACGATCTGGAGAAAGTTAAGGATCGCATCCTCGACTATCTTTCTGTCCGCCGGCTAAAGCCGAATATGAAAGGTCCAATTCTTTGCTTTGTCGGACCTCCCGGCGTGGGTAAAACTTCGCTGGGCAAGTCCATTGCGCGAGCATTGGGCAGGAAATTCGTCCGGCTATCGCTCGGTGGTGTTCATGATGAAGCGGAAATTCGTGGTCATCGCCGCACATACATCGGAGCACTGCCGGGACAAATCATCCAGGGCATTCGCCGTGCGGAAACGAAGGATCCGGTTTTCATGCTCGACGAGATAGACAAGGTGGGGCGCGACTTCCGGGGAGATCCCGCTTCGGCGTTGCTCGAAGCGCTCGATCCCGAGCAGAACTCGACCTTCCGCGATAACTATCTCGACGTCACGTTTGACTTGTCGAAGGTACTCTTCATTACGACTGCGAACATGCTCGACCCAATCGCCGAGCCTCTGCGCGATCGAATGGAGATTATCGAACTGCAAGGCTACAGCGAGGAAGAAAAGCTGCACATTGCGCGACGTTATCTGGTTCCGCGTCAGGTGGAAGAGAACGGAATTAGCGCCGAGCAGATTGAATTTCCCGACGAAGCTTTGCGCTACGTGATTCGCCACTACACGCGTGAAGCCGGGGTTCGCAGTCTCGAGCGAACCATCGGTACGATCTGCCGTAAACAAGCGCGGCGGTTGGCCGAGGGCAAGACTGAAAAACTTGTGGTCACTCAGGAAATCGTTCAGGAATTCCTGGGCGGCATCAAAATACGCACCGAAGGTGAAATCGAAGAACGTACCGAGCGTCCTGGCGTAGCTGTAGGCTTGGCTTGGACTCCCTCCGGCGGCGACGTGCTTTTCGTCGAAGCCAACGCCATGAAGGGCAAAGGTGGGTTCACCATGACTGGCCAGATCGGCCAAGTCATGCAGGAATCCATGCAGGCAGCTCTGACATGGGTGCGTTCGAACGCAGCGCAGTTAGGCATCGCGGAAAACTTCTTTGCCGATCACGACATTCACATGCACGTGCCGGCGGGAGCGATTCCGAAGGATGGTCCCTCCGCGGGCGTCACGATGGCGACGACATTGGTCTCGTTGTTGACGGGACATCGCATTCGTCCGTTGCTGGCGATGACCGGCGAGATCACCCTTAGCGGCAATGTGCTTCCGGTCGGCGGCATTAAAGAAAAAGTACTGGCCGCCAAGCGCGCCGGAGTGACCGACGTGATCCTCCCAGCGGAAAATAAGATGAACGTGGACGAGGATCTCACGCCCGAACAAATCGAGAACCTCACGGTTCACTACGTGAAGACGATTGATGAGGCGTTGCGGGTCTCCCTGCCGGCAGTGGCCGAATCGACTGCCGCGAAAATGCTGACGCCGCAGCCCGAGCTTCACGACAAGGCCTTTGCACAAGCCTAGCGCGAAAACAAATTGAAGATGTTGCTGCCAGTCCCATGAGGGACTGGCAGTTTTTTGGCCCCGAACTGTAGACTGAAAACGGACCCGGCGACGGTGGTGCCGGTCACATTATGCGCGTGCGCGTTCTCTTTTTCGGGATGTTGAAGGATCTCGCGGGTAGATCGAGCGACACGCTGGAGTTGCCCGAGGGCTCGACGCTTACCGATCTTCTGAAGCACTATGAGGAGCGAATTCCACGGCTGAAGAATTCATTCTCCTCGATGGCCGTGGCTGTGAATCAGGAATACGCAACGGCAGCCACTAAGCTTAAGTTGGGCGATGAGGTGGCGCTGCTGCCGCCAGTCAGTGGCGGTTCCGGCGAACGCGAGAGTGACTCGCATGCTTTGATTGTCCACACGCCGATTGATACCTCGCGAATACTTGCCGACATTAAGTGCGGCGAAGACGGAGCGGTGGTCGGTTTCGAAGGCATCGTTCGGAACCAGACGCGCGGCCGCACCACCCTCTATCTCGACTACGAGGCTTATGAGGACATGGCACTGCGGCAGATGGAGCGACTGGCCGAGCAGGCACTCAAGGAATTTCAGATTCGCGATGTCGCGCTTGTCCACCGATTGGGCCAGCTGGAGATTGGCGAAACCAGCGTGTTGATTGTGGTTGCCTCGGCCCATCGCGCCGCCGCGTTCGACTCTTGCCGTTGGCTGATCGATACTTTGAAGCGGACCGTTCCCATCTGGAAAAAGGAATATTTTGAAGATGGAGCGGTATGGGCCGATGGCGAACCGTTCCCCTCCGACGTCCGTCGCGTGTAAATTCCCGCTGACGGGCAGCCCGATCGCAGACCGTGCATCTAAGTGAATGCCGCGGCTGGTCAGCCAAAACGGCCTGTACGGTGAGTGCCAACGATAGATCGCGAAGTATACTTTCTTTTTCGAATGAGAAAATTTGCACCGTTGATGCTCCTCCTGCTGGCCGGCGCGGGATCCCCGGCGCAACAAGCCACCGCGCCAAATCAGTCGAATCCTTCCTCCACGCTCAAGGTCGACGTGAAGCTGGTGAACGTCTACGTGACCGTCACCAACGCCCAGGGAGGCCCGGTTGCAGGACTTAAGAAAGACAATTTCACATTGCAAGAAGACGGACGCGACCAGACGATTTCCGTCTTCGATAAAGAATCGGCCGTCCCGCTCTCTATCGCCCTGGCGATCGATACCAGCTTGAGCACGCGTCACGATTTGCCGCTGGAGCAGGCTTCCGCCAAGCGTTTTGCGCGCACCATCATGCGGCCGGTGGATGCCTTGTCCGTATTCGGATTTAGCGAAACCGTGCTGCAGTCGACTTCTTATACGGCTGACTTGAAGCGTATTGATGACGGCATCGAGCACATCCGACTCGGCGCGGCCACGGCCCTGTTCGACGCCATCTATCTGGCCTCGCGCTCGCTTGGTCACCGCCAGGGACGAAAGGTTTTAGTGTTGATCACTGACGGCGGTGACACTGTCAGCAAAATGGATTACCAGCAGGCCCTGCGCGCTGCGGAAGAGGCCGAATGCATCGTTTACAGCATCATCGTCGTTCCTATCGAGAACAGTGCCGGACGCGAAACTGGCGGCGAGCATGCCCTGATCCAGCTGTCAGAAGATACCGGCGGCAAGCACTATTACGCCACCTCCATGTCCCAACTCGATGAAGCCTTCCGTCAGATCAGCGACGAACTTCGCACTCAATATCTGCTGGCTTACTATCCGTCGCAGCACACGTCGGAGTCCCAATTCCGCCGTATTCAAGTCACCGTTTCAGGCTCGGCAGAATCGGCCGGCTATCGAGTGCGTCACCGGGCTGGCTATTACACCTCCAAGTCTGACTTCTGATTTCCTCTTCCGGAACCTTGGCAGTCTGCAGCCTCTTCCCGATGCATAGCAAGATTAGCGGTGCTTGTTTACTGCCCGGTTAACAAAACAAAATTTCCTTTTACAGATTGAATATACGGTTTTTAGGATTTTCCCCACTTCGGTTCGTGGATGTTTCATTCTCCATTCAGTATCAAATTTCCGTACATCATTGAAAAATAAAGAATTTCTTCCTATTACCGGAAAGACAGTAAGCTGGCTGGAAAATTGCTTTAGATCAACAAGTCATCGTGTTCAACCTATTTTTGTAGCTCTGTTTTGTAAAGCTTACGTTGTGCGGTGAGTTGAGAAAGACGTTCCGCACTGTCCTGATCGAGGATTTGTGGAATTTGCTGGAAGGCTGCTGGAAAATTCTCCGGTAGCAGTTGCAGAGAACAATTCTGAACAGAACGACCCCAAAAGGAA
>DASRWO010000106.1:0-4369 GCA_035654555.1 Candidatus Deferrimicrobiaceae bacterium
GTCAGATTTGCGCGACACCACCGTCGACGAACAATTCCGTTCCGGTAACGTAGCTGCTGTCGTCACTTGCGAGAAACACCACGGCCTTAGCGACCTCATCGGCTGTGCCAAATCTGCCTGACGGCACAGTGCCGGAGGACATGATGTTCGCGCGTATCTCCGTCACGCTATCGGCATTCCACGGCGCCGTATCGATATAGCCTGGGCTCAGTGCGTTCACGCGGATACGGCGATCCTTCAAGTCTGATGTCCAGCTTCGCGCGAACGAACGCACAGCGGCTTTTGTGGCGCTATACACACTCCAGTGGGCAAACCCTTTGCTGGCGACGATCGACGCATTGAGAATGATCGACCCACCGTCCGGCATCAGCGGCAGTGCCTTCTGGATGGTAAAAAGGAGGCCTTTAACATTGACGTTGAAGAGCGAGTCGTAGGCCTCCTCAGTTATGTTGCCCAAGGGCGTCATCGGCGTAATACCTGCATTCGCGAAGATAATGTCGACCTTACCCTTCTCCTGTTTGATCTGGGCGAAGAGCCTATCCAAATCACCAAGGTTAGCCACGTCTCCCTGGACGCCGGTTACATTCGCTCCAATCTCCTTTACCGCGGCATTGAGCTCTGCCTCTCGGCGTCCCGTTATGAACACGTAGGCGCCTTCCTCCACAAACCGTTTCGCCGTTGCAAGTCCGATACCGCTATTGCCACCCGTTATGAGTGCGACTTTTCCTTCGAGCTTACCCATCTGATTCTCCTTTAGTTGTCATTTACCGCTGTTACCTGTTGGCTGTGCATTTGCGAACGTCCATGCTCCTGATAATTGCTCCCAGTTGTCCACCGGGGGGAATCATGTTGAGTTTGATTAGACCAGTCTGTGCAACGATTCAAATAGTTTCGCTCTGCTCCATAACGCTCGTAGACACAAAGACCGGCCTAGAGGCGTCGGCCCGTCCTTCCCGTGTCTGATCCGATAAAACTCGGCAAACTTGTAAAAAAAGCTACAACGACTGCAAAACCCCGCAGCCACCATACGTTCCAGCTCAGTTCACGATTAGATGACATCGCCTCGTAGCTCGATGAGTAGGCCACTCTGATCCGTGATTTGGTTTTTTTTCGCGCTTCATAAGAAGTTTGGGAGGATGGTAGGCGTCCGTGCGAGTCTAACAGTCTGCAGAGGCATGACACAGTGGATGAGATCAGCTAGGACAGTAGATTGTTGCGGCTGCTGGGCGGAGGAGCTCGCGGCGGAGGGTTTTTCCCTAGCATCCGGCTTCGAGTGATTCATGTGGAGTGAGCTGTCTCGTGTATAGAATAAAAACGCATCCTACGTGATGGTTGAATGGCAGAACACGGCCAAATTTGAGGCAGCAGGTCTCCTGAATTCGACAATTTTGCATCTTTTCGATGATTGGACCAGTCTGTTAAACTAACATGATGACGACCCGGGGAACAAGAGAACATCTAATCGAGATTGGGCTGAAGCGGATTCATGCTGCTGGCTATACGGCGACCGGGGTCAACGAGATCCTGGAGCTTGCCGAAGTGCCGAAAGGCTCGTTCTATCATCACTTTTCAAGCAAAGAAGCCTTTGCGATAGAGGTTATCCAGCGATACGACTCCGTTGAGGAGCAGCGTTGGAATTCCTTTCTCGGAGACGCCAAAGTGTCGCCGCTCAAAAAATTGCGGAGATACTTCAAGGAGATGGTGACGATCTATGGAAGACGTGGCCTCGCCGCCGGCTGTCTCCTTGGAAACATGAGTCTTGAGATTGCAGAGCACAACCCGGAGATCCGCGCTGCGCTGCGCAAGTCGTTTAATGAGTGGCAGAACGCAATCGCAAAGACAATCCAGGAAGCGATAGAACAGCACGAGTTGCCGAAAACAGCAAAGGCCGATATCCTCGCGGCATTGGTGGTAAACAGCTGGGAGGGCGCGCAGGTGCGCGCGAAGGCCGAACAGAGCGACAAGCCGCTAGACCTTTTCTTTGACCTGACCTTCAATCTGCTTCTCAAGAACTAAGAACTCACTTTCCCTCACTGGAGGTCAGCTTTCTGCGCCACTAATAGCAGACTGGTCTAAGCTCAGGTATTACCAAGCACTGTTGTGGCTTAGGGAATTATTTGGGGACACCTCACGAAACGGAAATTTATGTACGCTAACGAAGGGTCTTTGACCGCTGGGGCTTTCATGCGCTGGCCAGCAACCAACCAGTGAGGCGGGCAGATTTTTCTGAATCGAAGAACAGACTGGTCTAATCTATATAAGTGTGACCGCGAATACGGCCAACTTCAAGAACACGAGGTGCATGCAATGTCTTCCGCAAACTCTAAAGGTACAGTCGTAATTACCGGTGCATCCGGCGGCATCGGCTCCGTCTACGCCGATCGTTTTGCAAAGCGCGGGTACGATCTCCTGCTGATCGCACGTGACGGAAAGCGTCTGGGCAGTGTCGCCGATACGTTGTCGTCGCAATACGGCGTCAAGGTCGCAACACTGATCGCTGACCTCACTGACAAACCTGCTTTGCTCGGACTCGAAGCCAGGCTGCAGGCGGACAAGAACGTCACCATTCTTGTGAACAATGCGGGCTTCGGAGGGACGAAGTCACTCATCGATTCGGACGTGGATGACCTCGAGAATATGATCTTCCTGCAGGTGACGGCGCTGACCCGTCTGACCGCCGCCGTGCTGCCCAACCTCATCGCGAAGAAAACAGGGGCGGTCATCAATGTCTCTTCTGTCGTTGCGGTGAATCCGGACGCCCTCAACGGTACTTACAGCGGATCGAAGGCCTATGTGTTGAACTTCACGCAATCGCTCTTCAAGACGCTGAAAGACACTGGCGTACAGGTGCAGACGGTTCTGCCCGGTGCCACCCGGACGGACTTCTGGGACCGGGCGGGTCTCCCGATACACAATCTCCCCGAAAAGAACGTCATGAGCGCCGAGGATTGCGTCGATGCCGCACTGGTCGCGTTCGACGAGAAGGAACTGGTTACGATTCCAGCCCTTCCCGACGTTGACGTGTGGAACCACTACGAGCAGTCGCGCCTCGCACTTTATCCCTTTCTGTCCAGCAAGGACGCGGCGTCCCGCTATACAGCAAAAGCCTGACTGCAAATGGAAACGGCAACGAGAGCTACACGTCACGCTGAATCCCGGGAGATGGAAGCTTACGAGCGTGTCTTGACGGACGCAATGATCGGCGACCCTACCCTTTTTGCGCGTCAGGATTATGTAGAAGAGGCTTGGAGGATCGTCGATCCCATCTTGCGCGATCCAGCAGCGGCGATCAGCTACGAGCCAAATACCTGGGGACCGAGCGAAGCGAACGTTATCCCGACCGGCGGCTGGCACGTTCCGCATCCGGAAGTCGCAGACGATTTTCGTTTAGTCGACATTTAGTTCTTCTACAACTGCTGCAGAACCACATACACCAACGAAAAGCGGAGGCTGGAACAATGACCAGTTCAAAGAAAGAAATGATAAAGATGAACTCTAACGGAATTCGGATTCCTGCAATTGTTCTGGCTCTGTCGTGCCTTGCGGGCTATAGCGGCGCGCAGGTAAAACCCGCTTCGGCCAATACAGCCGCGCGAATTGCGAATGCGGAGAGTGCCGGCCCCGAGGCAATTGCCAGGCATGCGACAATTCTTGACTGGCCAGCGAAGAAGGGGGGCGAACCGGTTGTTCTTCGCAAAGGATCCAATGGATGGACCTGTTTCGCTGATTGGCCCGAAACGCCGGCCAATGACCCAATGTGTTTGGATGATGTGTGGATGGAGTGGATGCAAGCCGGCATGCAGAAGCGGCCGGCGAAGATCGATCATGTTGGTTTGGCCTACATGCTTCAGGGAGGAGAGGCCTTCGATCAAAGGGACCCGTCCTTTACATCCTCGCCTCCAGGGAAGAAGCCGTATTTCGTTGGTCCTCATGTGATGGTTATCTTGCCGAATCCCAAAGAATTGGCTGGCATAAGCCACGATGTTTATAACGGAGGGCCGTTCGTGGAAGCCCTCGAGCGAGACCATCCCATCATTCTGATGCCGGTCGCACTCCCGGGATCGAAGCTCAAGGTAATTCCTGGCACGATCCATCCTTGAGGAATTGACGCGAGTCGCTAGAGTTGGATCAGAGTAGCAAAGGTCAGGATATGTTCACTGACTGAAACGAGATTGGTTGCTGGCGGCTATAAGTTATGTCATAAATTGCCGTATCAATGTCATGGCCTGGATGTGCACCGAACTCTATCATTTGTTCTGCATGAGATCGTCACAGGAGGAAGTCAATGGGTTGGCGACATCGTCTATCAGACATTGGTCGACGTCTTAAGTGTTCCGGAGCATGATCGCTTCCACGTCATCACCGAACA
>DASRWO010000107.1:0-3241 GCA_035654555.1 Candidatus Deferrimicrobiaceae bacterium
ATCAGATTGCGAAACGCCTCCACATCGAGCGAATGAATCGCTGTGGCCGAACTCAGGCTTCTCTTGGCCTGCAAGCTTCGGGATACAGCCAGACGCAAAATCACGCCCAGCACAATTGTGGCAGCGACAACGAGAACGATAGCCAGATTCATGGTTGGAGTAAACGCTCCAGTTCCCGGTTCCAGATGTCGAGATTATGCTCAGGCAACAGAACCGCAGACGTTGTGGCATTCTTCTGTGGGACAAGAAGGTAATAGCACCAAATTAGAACGCAGACGTGGTACGTGGCCATGTTAAGGAAATCGAGAAGATAGGTCTTCTGCCCGAAAAGCCAGCCCGCCATAAGAGCCCAATAGGCCAGGTAAACTGAGGCAACGATACCAAAACCCAGCGTGATTCCGAAAACCGAGCGTCCCCACTTTAAGTGAAAGTAAGAGGCGAAAACAAAAAGAAAAAGAATTAGTCCGCACTGAACCACACTTATGCTCCGCCCCAGGACACGGGTTGCGGAAATGAGCCAGAACGCGGTTGGATTCGCATACCCTGCGATGACTGTTGCCGTAAATACGAGAATGATCCCGACGCCACTGATAAGCGTCTTGCCTAATCTGCCCAGCGAAGGGTAGCCACGCAGGAGATAGGTAAAGACTTCACCAATGACGACAAATTTTATGAATACCTCAATGACCAGGAAGGACAGATAACTCCACCAATAGACTGTGGCTGAAGCCGAGGGGCTCACGTCCATTGCGTAAATAATTCCCTGTCCTGCGGACTCAAAGATTGCGTAACAAAAAAAAGCGGGGAACTCCTTCTGGAGTCCCCGCCTCCACATCAGGAGTGCAAGAAAAGCGAGGAGAGCATGAGGCGCGATCCACAAGTAGTGCCACAAAAGTGAATGAGGCTGCAGCATGGTCGTGATCGCAAATTATAGCCCCGCGAACCGGCGTCAACCATATGACGGTGCTCCTAGTCCGTTTTTCGTAACGCCTGTTAATGTCGGCTTACGGCTTGCAGGCCTGCTGTCCAGAGCAATTGCCACCGCCGCCCCCGCCATCCGCATGAGCCACCGTGGGAATTACCAAAGTGTTGAGGAACATCAGGGCTGCTGCAACGATAAGTAGGGTGCGCTTCATGATTGGTTTCTCCTTGAATTGGAAAATCGAGCGTGATACTTTCATGGCTTGAGCTCTGCTGAAAAGAGCACCGTGGAACGCGAGTTGTTCGGAATTCGTAACAAGCGCACTGACGTGAAATGACGCTAAAATCGGCTTTGCAGGATCTGCGAGAGACTACGCTGGCAGCCGTCGCCGGAGTGCTTGCGAGACTGTCCTATTTGGGTTCTTTACGCCGCCGGGAGGGTGGTTACAGGCATTGGGGTCTGTCGCTCATTTACGGAGATGAGTCGTCAGAGCGCGCCCTTAAAGCGGCTCACACAGAAGTGTTATCCAAAGTGTTGCGCACGCCAATTTCGGAATTAGAGGAAGAGCTGCAGGAATCGAGCCAGGCGGGCTCCAAAACCTCAACCGGGTACATTGAAGGCATGCAGCAGCAGTTCAATCAACTGCTTCCTTCACCGCAGGATAAAGTCTCCGCCAGCCATCTTAATTCAGTGCTGCTTGCGCTTTCGGCGCTGGAGAAGAACCGTAAGCCTGCCAC
The DNA here is from genome assembly GCA_035654555.1 of Candidatus Deferrimicrobiaceae bacterium. Lineage (GTDB taxonomy): Bacteria > Acidobacteriota > Terriglobia > Terriglobales > Acidobacteriaceae > Sulfotelmatobacter. Next base: position 1,660 of record DASRWO010000107.1, read on the forward strand.
TCCGTCAGCTTCATAGCGACCCCTACAACCTGTCCGATGATCTCCGCTTCCTGAGGATGGCGCAGGACCCGTACTTGCACCGGCGAGAGTGGATGGGGCTGCAAGATCAGATCATCTTTTCGCATGCCGCACCAGCAGCAGGTGTGCCCGTCGCGAGTTTCTACGAAATAGATCGGGCGTTCGTATTCCGACCGCCAGGTTCCCTCGGCCACCTTATTTTTTCCCTCATCGATCTGGATGAAGCTGCCCGGCGGAAGAATGGGATACATTGTGAAATCCTGATTGCCGATGTATCCATATGTAAAATCGCTGTGCGCGAATTGCGCCAGATAGGACAGCGGCACCAGTCCCCACTGTTCGACCATGCGTCCTAAATTGGAAGTGCGATGCTCGTCAAAGGCAGGATCCATGCGGATGGGCACTTGCACCGACGATAGCGCCGAGAGCGCCTCAGAGACGTGCGATCGCGGAGGAGCAATCATGCTCAAATCCGCTGCCATATTCCCCAAGTCCACGCCATACCACGCCAGCAATTCCCGAAAATCGCGTCGGTAGATGACAGCCAGCGTGTAGAGACGGAAAATACTCGGCAATACCCCCTTAGTCTCAATGTCGGACAAACGGCTCGGCGGAATCGAAAACTCCTCGTTGCGATATTTTTCAGCCATGCGTGCGCTGGACATTTCTATGTCGCGCATCGTTAAACCGAGCTTCTCGCGAAGGGCACGAAGACTCTTACCGGCCGGGAGCATTAGGATGCCTCCATCGAAGTCTGGGAGATCACTAAAGTGTCCGCAATCATAACAGGGAGCTGACTCCAGTGTCTTGATTTTACAAATAAAATTTGACGTACTGAGTTTTGTTACGATTTCCGAACACGCTCGTCCCCGCATCCTGCCTAGCGAATTCGCTACTTGGCACTCGGACCGCGGCATTCTCTCGGTGGCTGGCTCCGATTCAGATGGCGGGACTTTGTTCGTTTTTCGTAACAAGGATTACGAAAAACTGCAAAATCGCGGTTTTGAGCTTCCAGTCGGGGTTCCCGGACGCCCCACCCCTGAGCATCTCTAGTCTTGTTTGGTCATGACATTTGTCACGCTGATTCCGTGATGAACGGCACTGGCGCCTACGCCGCCGCCCGACGATGATGCAGACACCAGGACAGAACACAGAACGCAGTCTTGGCAATGCCGGTGGAGATAGCCAACATGATCGCAACTCTCGAAGAAAGACAAAGTAGGCAGCGTATATCCGCGGACGCCTTGGTTGCCAGCCTGGATGGTGTCAGCAAAAACTACGGAGATGTTCGTGCTCTGCGCGATGTGAACTTCACGGTCCGTGCAGGTGAGGTCGTCGCACTGCTCGGCCCGAACGGTGCCGGCAAAACGACCGTCGTAAAGCTGCTGCTGGGTCTTCTTCCCCCTGACTCTGGCAAGGTCAGAGTCTTCGGGGGAAATCCTACAAATCCCGAAAATCGAATGCGCACCGGAGCCATGCTTCAAGTGGGCAAAGTTCCGGAGACTCTGCGTGTCCACGAGCACATCGATCTATTCTCCAGCTATTACCCACAGCCGCTTCCCCT
>DASRWO010000108.1:0-2046 GCA_035654555.1 Candidatus Deferrimicrobiaceae bacterium
TTCTGTCCAGCCCGCTGCTGGGCTCATCCACGAGAAGGATCTCAGGCTTGAGTATCAGAGCTCGCGCCAAACCGGCTCGCTTCTGCATACCTCCAGAGAGAGCCGCCGGCGTCTTCTCACCATCTTTCTCCAGACCAACCTCTCGCAACATCTGGTGCACTGCGCTTTTGATTTCATCCGGAGACTTTGCCTTGTCGAGCCGATGGAGTGGCATGGCAAGGTTCTGACTCAAAGAATAGGAGTCAAAGAGCGCCGCACTCTGAAAGAGATAACCCATTTTCCGGCGAACCTTTCTCAGTCCATCTTCATCTAGAGTCGCCATGTCCTCGCCGTCCACGAGGACTTTGCCGGCATCGGCTGTGTACAGACCGATCATCAGCTTCAGAGTCACGCTTTTGCCGGTTCCGCTGCGCCCCAGGATGCATAGCGCCTCGCCGCGGGCGACCGCAAACGACACCTTGTCCAGCACTTTCCTTCCGTTGAATCCTTTGTCGACCTGTTGAAACTCAATAGCGGCATCATGCTGGCCGCCAGGACCACCGTTGTTACTCATAGAGCCTGATTCGGAAAGAGGAAAAAGATGCATTTCACCAGGATCACGTCCGCCAGGATAATCACAAGCGAGGAGATGACGACGCTGTTCGTAGCCGCTTTGCGCACACCCTCGGACCCTTCGTTCGTCGTGTAGCCATAAAAGCAGGAGATCGTAGCGATGAGATAGCCAAACACTGCTGTTTTCAGAGTCGGTGGAATGAAATCGGCAAACGCCACATGCTCAAATGCGCGCTGCAGATAAAGCGTCCAGCTTAGGTGCGAAATCAAGTGCTCGGAGATAAAGCCACCGAGAATACCAGATGCATCCGTAAAAATGGTTAAGAGCGGCAGCATGATGCTGCATGCGATCACTCTGGTCACTACCAACAACTTGAAGGAATCGACCGACAGGGTCTCGATCGCGTCGATCTGCTCCGTGGCCCGCATATTGGCCAGTTGCGCTCCCATGCCGGCGCCCACCCTGCCAGCCATCAGCAAGCCAGTGACCAGCGGGCCAATTTCATTGAAAAACGCGAGCGACTGGAAGGTAGGAATATCTGCGGTCGCGCCAAATTGGACCAGCGTACTGCGTGTGTGCAGCGTCATGACAACGCCAAGGGCAAAGCCCGCCGCTACGACAAGTAAAAACGAACCTACGCCGATTTCATAGAGTTGCGTGAGCAGGAACGCCCCTTCGAAAGGGGGGAGCCATGCATCCCGCAAAGCCTTAGCACCAAATAAGGTTACACGTCCGATAGACTCGAAAGCTGACTTTAGCACCTGATCGTTCCTTCGCTATCTTCGAGTTTCCTCAGAACCGCACCCGAGCGAATACGCACTGATTTGAACTCCGGTGCAACAGCGCCCGTTGTTCGATGCAGTTGCCGGTCTTAAGGTTTCCGCTCTTGCGGCGATACGATGACGACAAGATTTCTGCACAAGGAGTTCTTCGAGTTCAAGCCGCAGTTCAAGATCTGGCTAGCTACGAACGCTCTACCTGTCGTCCGCGGAAGTGACGAAGGAATCTGGCGTCGGATGAAACGTATCCCGTTCAACGTGTATATCCCGGATGGCAAAGTGGATGAAGAGCTAGGCGACAAATTGCGAAGCGAGGCATCAGGAATTTTGAACTGGGCACTCGAAGGTCTAGATGACTATCGCAGAAGAAGGCTGACTTGCTCACGGTCGGCCGTTACTTGACCGATCATCTGCCGCACAGCCAAGTGCCAATGTCGGCGAAACGGCATAAAGTCGAATCCGAGAAGGTTGGCGAAACTCCACAGAAGCTACCGGGAAAGCGAGCCGGCACGTATGATGAGGCTGCGCTTTGCGGAATTTTGCTCGAAATCAGCCTGCTGGACTCGGCGTACCAGCGCTCCCGCACATCAGATGACTTCCTCACGGCCGCGGCGAAGCGCTGTCTCGATAACCCTTAACCATTGGAAATCGTGCCGCTTGTCTGCGTATGATTTTCGAAGTCTGGAAAATACGCAAATGAACAAACGAAGATTG
>DASRWO010000109.1:0-6385 GCA_035654555.1 Candidatus Deferrimicrobiaceae bacterium
AAATTGTACAGGGTCGTCGTTCATTGCAGGTGATGCGTCCTTATATCAATCGTCGTCATCCAAGATTCATCGGAGGAAGTCAACATGCAGAAACGCAAATTAGGAAAAACTGGATTCGAAATCGCGCCGCTGGCGTTGGGAGGCAATGTTTTTGGCTGGACCGCGGACGAATCGACATCCTTTAAGTTGCTGGATGCTTTTGTGGACAAAGGATTCAGCCTGATCGATACGGCCGACGTCTACTCACGCTGGATTCCTGGGCACAAAGGCGGCGAGTCGGAGACCATCATCGGCAACTGGTTGAAAAAGAGTGGCAAGCGGAATCAGGCGGTGATTGCTACGAAAGTCGGAATGGACATGGGCGAAGGAAAAAAGGGACTCTCCGCCCCCTACATTCAGCGCGCGGTCGAGGACTCTCTGCGCCGCCTGCAGACCGACTACATCGACCTGTATCAAGCACACAAAGATGATCCCGACACGCCGCTCGCGGAAACGCTGGGAGCCTTCACCGAGCTTATCCGGCAGGGCAAAGTACGCGCTATCGGAGCTTCCAACTATAGTGGCGCGCGCCTGGCCGAAGCCCTCGAGGTCAGCCAGCAAAAGGGACTGGCGAGCTACCAGACCATGCAGCCCGAATACAATCTTTACGATCGCTTCGCGTATGAAAGTGACCTTGAGCCTGTTTGTCAAAAATACGGCCTTGGAGTAATTGGCTACTTCTCGCTGGCCAGCGGCTTCCTCACCGGCAAATATCGTTCGGAGGCCGATCTCTCGAAGAGCCCCCGCGGACAGACGGTCAAGAAGTACTTGAACCCTCGCGGGGTCCGAATCCTCGACGCGTTGGATCAGGTGGCCAAGCGGCACAAGTCAACTCCCACACAGGTTGCTCTCGCCTGGGTGATGGCACGGCCAAGCATCACCGCGCCGATCGCGAGCGCGACCAATCTCAAACAGTTAGATGAACTGGTGCAGGCCGCCAGCCTTGAATTAGACCGATCGTCGATTGAGTTGCTCAATCAAGCCAGCGCGCAGGATCCGGAGAATGCAGCGCAGCCTTCCGCTGCTGCGGACTGACGGTTTGCGTGGGGAATATTGACGAACTTTGGAAACCGATTCGCAACATAGAATATAGAAAACGATGGCTCGAGGAGGTTGTTCTGTCCCGCTTTCCTCGAGCCGTTGCATGAATGTTTACGGGTTCACGCGCAGCAGCATCATCGTACCGCTCTCCAGCTTGACGTTGTTTTTTTCTGAAGTTACCACCGACCCCTCGGCGGAATTATTGGCCGGTGGGCTCAGCGACAGATTCGAGATTCCCACCACTCCCTGGGTCTGCGCCGTAATTGGAGGCCGCGAGCTCTTTGCCGTTCCAGCATCACTCGGCGTGTCATTGCCGGCGGATGCTGACGCGGAGGCGGGCGCCGATCCTGACATACCGGGACGCGCGCCGCTGCTGTTGCTAGGGCTCGAACTGCCGCCAGGCGCGGCTGCATCGCTATTTCCACCACCCGGATTGTTTTGTTCATTCTGCTGACCAATAATTGCCTGAATCGACATCGGCATCTGCATTGTGCTGCCATCCTTCATCACAGCGCGGTCGAAAACAATGCCTACCTGCGATTCCTTCTGTTCTTTGTTGCGCGGTTGCGCTTCGGTCACATGGCCCAACACTTTTGTATCTTTGGGAACGAGCACTTCGCCGCTGTTGCTCTTCATGTCCTGGGTGACTTTGGCCGTAACTTCCTCTCCGGTTTTTGCCTTCTTCGCGTCGATCGTTTTAGTCAATGAAACTGGGATCACGCTCCCCGGAGCAATTCGCGGAGGCGCACCCGGCTGCGTCGAGGCGGAGGACATGGGATGCTGATTCTGAGCTTGCGCTGGAGCTGAGGTTTGCGGCTGTGACTGGGTTGAGTTTGGCGTGGATGGCGCGCTGCTTTGCGCAACTACAGCGCCTGCGAGCAAAACGACCGCAACAAAGCTGATAAAAACTGTTTTCATCGTCCTATCCCCTTAAGCGAACAAGTCGAACTTATGACTGCGAAGGCGCTCAAATCGTACTGTAATTCGATGCATTTCGGAATGCGAGGGTAGATTGGAAATTGACGGGCTGAACGTGGATCGCGGGGCCGTAGAATGTTGCCGACAACCGGCAACAATGATATCGCATCGAAGTGCAATGACTCGCTATCTCTCGCTCACAGCTCTCGCCCTGGCGCTCACCACTTTCGTTGCCTGCACAACTAAAGACAATCCCGACGAAATCCGCCAGCGCACGGCGGAAGCCACCGAAACCATGCGGCGCGACACGAAGGCTGTCGTGGACGGTGTGAAGGAGGGTATGGGCCACGACAATAAGGCCATCGACATCAATAAGGCCTCGCGCGAGGATCTCTTGACTCTGCCCGGCGTGACCGACCATGAGGCCGACCGCATCATCGCCCAGCGTCCCTACGACGATGCCCATGATTTGGTAACGCGACACGTGATTCCTCAAGCGGAGTACGACAAAATCCAAGACCGTGTTATAGCAGGCCACTAAGGTTGCGCTTTCTGTGACTTCCGGGTCGATCCTGCGATATCATCAAGTAGATGTCTGCTTCGCGCCAACACCATTCATTTCAAACTGACGATCCGCGGCTGGAGCCCATCTACGCCAAAGTGATGGCGGGCGATCGTCTCGATTTCGCCGATGGCGTCATGCTCTACCGCAGCGGTGATGTGCTCGCCGTGGGCTGGATGGCCAATTATGTTCGCGAGCGAATGCACGGCGATAAGACGTATTTCAACGTTAATCGCCACATCAATCCCACGAATGTGTGCGTTGCGGCCTGCCGGCTGTGTGCCTTTGGACGCAAAAAAGATTCTCCCGGCGCCTACACGATGGCGCTCGATGAAGCCTTCGAGACCGCGGCTTCCGGATACAGCGAAGCCGTAACTGAGTTCCACATCGTAGGCGGATTGCATCCGGATCTGCCGTTTCAGTATTTCCTCGATCTCTGCGCTGGACTCAAGCAGCGCTTTCCGCAAGTGCATCTCAAGGCCTTCACGATGGTCGAGGTGGCATATCTCTCCAAGCGGGCCAAACTTTCCATTCGCGAAACGCTGGAACAACTGAAGGCCTCGGGCGTGGATTCTTTACCCGGTGGGGGCGCGGAGATTTTTGCCGACCGGGTGCGCCACATCATCTGCGATCACAAGATCGATGGCGATCAATGGCTGGACACCGCGAAAATCGCCCATGAGATCGGACTCAAGTCCAACGCCACCATGCTTTACGGCCACGTCGAGAATGACGAGGATCGCGTCGATCACCTGCTTAAGTTGCGCGCTCTGCAGGATGAAACCGGTGGCTTCCAGACTTTCATTCCGCTGGCTTTCCACCCCGATAACACGCCGCTGCAACATCTGCCGAAGACTACGGGCATGCTGGACATCAAACAGATCGCGGTCAGCCGCCTGGTGCTGGATAATTTCCCGCACATCAAGTCCTACTGGCAGATGATGACCGCCAAGATCGCGCAGATTTCCCTGCGCTTCGGGGCTGACGACATGGATGGCACGGTGATCGAAGAGAAGATCTATCACGACGCGGGCGCGACCACCCCGCAAGGGATGCGCCGTGAAGAACTAGAAAGGCTCATCCGCGCCGCCGGGCGCGAGCCCATTGAGCGGGATACGCTCTACCGGCCCGTCACCAGAACGGAAACCTCGGTCACAGTCGCGGTATAAACAAATATCTCGCGGGACGTTCCCCATTCGCCTTATTTGAAGAATTCCGTCATCTCCGGCGCCGTGGCCGCGGCTCCCGGTAAATCCGTCACTCCCAGGCCCTCCATCATTAGCCGCAAGGTGCTCTGATGCTGATAGAGCGTTGTGGACTGATATCCAGCCTTAGCCAAAGGACTCACGATCACCGCTGGAACGTGTCCGCCGCCATATTCTGTGTCTGTGTCTTCAGCTTCGTCGAAGGTGACAATCAACAGTGAATTCTGGAAAGCTGTGCTGGCCAGCAGCGGGCTGATATTTGTGGAAAGCCATTGATCCGCAGCGGCAAGCATTTGATCGCTCGTGCAGGTGCTCAGCCCGGCCGGGCAATTGTGCGCGTCGTCGTTTACGTTAGGAACGATAAAGGCGTAGTTGGGCAAACCGTTATTCGCCATATCGGTGGCCAGTTGCGTAAAGGGAACCACGTTGCTGGCCTGCGCTGGACCGTTCTGTACATCGGAGAAATAGACGAACGGAACGTGATGCTGAAGATAAGCGCCGGTGTCACCACCAAGATAGCCCACCGACGGCAGCGATTCCGCGTAACACTTCCAGGTTTTTCCTGCAGCCGTCAGCGCCCGCACAACATTATCCTGAGTGACCACCCCACCGTAGGCATCGCCTTGGCTACCCGTAATCGAGGTGCCGGCGCCCACGGTCAACATGAAGTAATTGGGCAGGGAAGGATGAGCGTCGGCGTAATACTGCGTGGCCAAACCGTACGCGGATGCCAGGCTGTTCAGATACGGCATGCTGGAACTTCCGATGACGTCGCTGAAACTGTGATTCTCTTCGATTACGAGAAAGACGTGCGCGAATGCTGGAGCGCTTGATGTGGACGGAGTGGAAGGAGGGGTTGGAGTGGTGCCGCCGCCGCTGCCGCCAGTGCTACTGGCGCCGGAGTTACTTCCTCCTCCGCAGGCGCACTGCAGAACGATGGCTGCCGTCAGGGCAAGCGGAATGGCGTAGTTTCGCGGCACGAGGTTGCTATCTCTTCGACTAGAAGCAAATACTAATTTCCAGACTCGTCTTCGGGCTAGGATTGGATGGTGAGATTGGAACCGGGAGTTGCTCCGCGAGATTGTTCATCCAGCGCGGATATCATTGCTCGGATTTATGCGTAATAACAAAAGCCGGAGAAGGGAAGTCGATTCCCTTTTCTCCGGCTACGAGGCATACATCTCAGACAGTGCTTAAAGCTTTTCGAAGAACTCGCAGGCCGAGCATGAAATGTAAATTCCGCCCGGAACGCCGCGCTGACGGTCCTTCATTCGCTTCACAATGCGCGTGGTCTTGCCGCACTTGGGACAATCCGTACTCTTGCTGGTGTCCATAACTTTCTTTCGATCCGCTGTTTTTGCTATCTTCGCTCCAACTGCCATAGTTCGTTTCTCCTAATCTCGATGCGCAGTTCGATCCGGCAAATTCCCGGACGATGGTGTAGGAAAAGTTCACAAAGCCAGACGTGTAAGGCTCAACTGGAAACTCGAAATCTACTCGAGAAGACTCTGCCGACGGCGTATTAGCTCGCTTCCGTCATTTAATTTTACAGTAAGGTGGTCTCGATTGTCTCGGTCGACTGCTATGCGAGATCTTCTGCGCCGCCAGTGAAAGGAACTTTTGACCTACAATTACGTATCGTGTAGTGAGGATTAAACCTATGTATTGCAACTACTGCGGTAAAGTGATTCAGGACGACGCGGCGGTTTGCGCCTATTGCGGGATTCGCCTGGGAGCGTCCGTTGCCCGCAAGCGTCTAGTTCGGCCACGCCAAGGGCGCAAAATTGCCGGCGTCTGTCTCGGTGTCGCGGAATATTTTGACGTCGACGTAACCGTTGTTCGTTTAGTTTGGCTTATCGCATCTTTCATGACTGGCATTGGGTTGATCTCCTACCCCATCGCCTGGATCGTCATGCCGGAGGAGCCATTAATGTTGACTGCGCCTGCGAACGCGCAACGAGTCACAAATCCGTAGACGAAGTGTGGATGGAGTTTCTCCGGTCGGCGTCGGGACATGCTTCGCGTCCCTGTGGTTAAATCGCTGTAATGCACCGCATCAAGAGTGGCGACGCGGAAATTGTCTATCACGTTCTGGGCGAAGGGCCTTCAGTGGTTCTCCTCCACCCGTTTCCGGTGAATCATGAATTCTGGTTGCCAGTTGCGAATGCGCTCTCCGCGCGATACCGATTGATTCTCCCTGATCTCCGCGGTCACGGGGATTCCGGCATTGGTGAAGGTCCAGCCACGATGGAGAAGCACGCCGCCGATATCTTCCGTGTGATGGACGATGCTGAAGTCGGCCGTGCTCCCTTCGTCGGCGTTTCCATTGGCGGATATGCGCTGTTCGAGTTTTGGCGTAAGCATCGCGATCGCGTCGCCGCTCTCGGATTGTGCAATACGAAGGCGTCTGCGGATGCTCCCGAAGCCCGCGCCGCTCGCATGCGAGCGGCTAACGAAGTAATCGAATGCGGCACCGAATCATTTTTCGAGAGTATGATCGCACGGCTGTTGGGCAAAAGTACGCGAGAGCTACGGCCTGATCGCGTTGCAGGCGCATTGCGCATGATGCGCAAGATGTCCCCTGAAGACGTGGCTCAGGTGCAGCGCGGCATGGCCGAGC
>DASRWO010000110.1:0-7459 GCA_035654555.1 Candidatus Deferrimicrobiaceae bacterium
ATAAAGATTTTTCTGGTCGTAGCCGAGATAGGCCGTGGTTTCCTCTGAAACTTTCGCGCCGTCATGCGGATTCCGCTGTACGAAGCCCGTGACTTCCGCCATCTGCAGCGCAGCCTGGCCTTGGGGCTTCATATTCAGAAAATCCTCGAGCACAGGTTCCCGGCTCAGGCGCGGAATGGTTAGAGTTGGCGGGGCAGGTGTCGCCCTCCGGGCAGGCTGCACCTCAGGATTTTTAATAGCCGGCTCCGGCTCCTGCTCCGAAGGCGGAGGTATCTCCTCTGACGGTGCCGGCTTTTCCCCGGGCGGAGCAGGATTCGCCTCCGGCGGAGGAGGGGGATTCTGCGGGGTGGTCTGAGTGTTCTGTGGACTGGAAGTTTGTCCGGTGGAGGCGTTCTGTACCACTGAATTGGCGCTTTGACTTGCCTTGGACTGAAGCCACGAAGCCGCTGAGGCTGCGCCGGTTGGCAGCAGCGCTGCGAACATCGCTAACTTCACGAGATGCGTTATCTCTCGGCGCCTCCGCAAAACCAGACTCAATCGTCTCCGCTCCTGACGGGGGATTGAGGAAGATACACTAAATTTGAGCTAACGAAACAAAAAAGGAGTGTTTGTCACGAACTCCGAAACTGAGGGCTTCGCCGTTTCGGGAGGAAGGGTTGTGGGCTACATTTCTAAAATAACGAACTCTGCCGGCGACTGGGTGTGATTTTGAAATACTCGTAGGCCAGTTGCGTGGCTACGCGCCCGCGCGGGGTGCGATCCAGGAACCCAATCTGCATCAGGAAAGGTTCGTAGATCTCTTCGATCGCATCAGGTTCTTCGGCCAGAACTGCCGCCAAGGTACTCAAGCCGACCGGGCCGCCTTGATACTTCTCGATAATCGTCAGCAGCAGTTTGCGGTCAACTTCGTCGAAGCCGTATTGATCCACTTCCAGCATCTGCAGCGACGCCTGCGCCGTGGGCAAATCGATTTTGCCCGCGCCGCGCACCTGAGCGTAGTCGCGCACTCGCCGCAGCAGGCGGTTCGCGATCCGCGGCGTGCCGCGCGAACGGCTGGCAATCTCAGTCGCTCCTGCATCGTCGATCTGCACGCCCAGAATCTCCGCCGAGCGTTCCACGATCACCCGCAAATCTTCCGGCGTATAAAATTCGAGGCGCAAGACGATGCCGAAACGCGAACGCAAGGGCGCCGAAATCAATCCCGCACGCGTGGTTGCGCCCACGAAAGTAAACGGCTTCACTTCCAGAGTATGTGTGCGCGCCGAAGGTCCCTGACCGATAATGATGTCCAGCTTGTAGTCTTCCAGCGCCGAATACAGCAATTCTTCGAGCACCGGCTGCAGGCGGTGGATTTCGTCGATGAACAGGACTTGCTTCTCCTGCATGTTGGTGATGATTGCCGTCAGATCGCCTTTGATCTGCAACAGCGGCGCCGCGGTCGGCTGGAAGTGCACGCCCAGTTCGTTGGCGATGATATTGGCCAGCGTAGTTTTTCCCAGCCCCGGAGGCCCATAGAGCAACACATGATCCATGGCCTCGCCGCGCGACTTAGCGGCCTCGATCGCCACTGCGAGATTCTCTTTGACTTTCTTTTGACCGATGAATTCAGAAAGCCGCTGCGGCCGCAGTTTGAGCTCAAACGAAGAATCGTCCTCAACCGGCGCGGCCGAGACCAGCCGCTCGGGACTGTAATTCAAATTAGGATTGTTCTTGGCAGTGGCCACTCGCCGGATATTACCACGGACTATGTAGCGGCGGACGCCTTCGTCCGCCCGCTGGACCACCGCGCAAGCGGTTCTACAATTAGCCGATAATGGATAAATGATGAAGAATTCCGGCAAGAAGAAAGCTAAGCGGAACAAGCTCAGGAGCGAGCTCGACGCCATTCTGCGCCGGGTTGACCGCATGCCCGACCTCGATCCCCGCACTCCGGATGAGATCGTCGGTTACGACGAGAACGGCATTCCTTGCACGAACACGTCGCCGTCAAGTTCGGCTGCTTCCGCTCATGATGCGGGGGACCCGACGGAGGGTCCGGATATTGAAGAGTGGAGAAAGACGTTTGGGCGCGAAATTTCACCGGCTGTCAAAGACTTCCTTCAATATCGTCACCGCGAGTGGGAACTGGGCATGGAGCCACACCTGAAGGCGCGCTCAAAAACCCGGCCAGAGCGCCAATGACTTCCTTGTAATACACAGGCTGATTGACGGACACGTTAAGAAACGAGGCATTCGGCCGCCTGCTTAAGGAAGTTTCACTCTTCCTCTTCCTTCACCTCGCCCCGCGCCGCCTTGGCCTTCTCAACAATCTTTTCCTGCAGCGCCGCAGGCACCGTATCGTAATGATGCATTTCCATGTTGAAGCTGCCGCGGCCCTGCGTCATCGAGGTCAGGTCGACACCGTAAGTCAGCATCTCGGCCATGGGCACTTCGGCCTTCACGATGGTGTTGCCGCCCTTGTTGTCCATGCCCTGGATTCGGCCCCGTCGGCTGTTCAAATCACCCATGATCGAGCCTGCAAAGTCATCTGGAACCGTGATTTCCACCGACATCACTGGCTCGAGCAGCGTCGGCTTCGCCTGCTCCATCGCCTTTTTAAAGGCAATGCGACCAGCCATCTGGAACGACATGTCGTTCGAATCCACATCGTGATACGACCCGTCATAAAGGATCACGCGGAAATCCACCACTGGAAATCCGGCAAGGTAGCCGCGTCCCGCTGCATCCTTGATTCCCTTCTCAATCGCCGGAATATAATTTTTCGGAATCGCACCGCCGAAAATATCATTGACGAATTCAAACTGTCCGCCGCGCGGCATAGGTTCCATCTTGATTTTGCAATCGCCGTACTGCCCGTGCCCACCGGTCTGTTTCTTGTGCCTCCCCTGCACATCCGCTTTGCCGCGTATCGTTTCGCGATAAGGCACCTTCGGAGCCTTCAGCACCACTTCAGTGTGGTAGCGCTTTTTCAGCTTCGCCACCACCACTTCAATGTGCTGCTGACCCGTTCCTGCGATTAGAAATTCCTGAGTTTGCGCATCGCGGAAGAAACGCAGCATGGCATCTTCTTCCATCAGCTTGTGAATGCCCGGCCCCAGCTTGTCTTCATCGGCGCGGCTCTTTGGCTCGATGGCAAAGGTGATGGCCGGCTCCGGCAGCTTCACTCGCGGATACTGAATTGGCGCCGCTTTATCTCCCAGCGTGTCGCCGGTGAGCGTGTCTTTTAATTTCGCGACTGCGCCAATATCTCCCGCATGCAGCTCGGTCACTGGAACGGCAGTCTTGCCTTGCATGATGGAAATATGCGAGAGCTTCTCGGTTGATCCGCGGGAGAAATTCTGCATCGTAGATTCGTTTTTCAACACTCCGGAAAAAACTTTGAAGTAGGAAATCCTGCCGGAAAACGCATCGGAAACAGTCTTGAACACGTAGAGCGAAACCGGTTCCGCGTCCGTTTCGTGCCGCTTGGGTGCGTCTCCATTGCCCGAGGATGCCGCTTCGCCCTGCACCCACTCATGCTCGGAAGGCGCCGGAGTGTAGTCCACAATAAAATCCATCACCCGGTCGGCGCCGATGTTGCCCAGGCCGGAAGAAAAAATCACGGGAAAAAGTTTGTCCTCGCGAATCGCGTTGTGCAGCGCGGGAATTAAATCTTCTTCGGGAATCGTTCCCTTCTCGAAGAATTCCTCCATCAGTTTGTCGTCGCCCTCGGCTACCAGTTCGACCAACTGCTCGTGCGATTCCTGTACCTGCGCCCGCATATTGGCCGGGATCTCCGTCTCTTTCCCCTTGCCATTGCCGCCAAGTTCGTAGGTGTAAGCCTTCATGCGCACCAGGTCGACCACTCCGGTCAAATTCTTTTCGCTGCCGATTGGCAGCTCGATCGGAATCACATTCCGCCCGAACGAATTTATCAGCGATCCGAGTACGCGCTCCGCGTTGGCGCGGTCGCGATCCATGCGGTTCACCACGATCAGCCGCGGCGTTTTATATTCCTCGCAGTCGTTCCATACCCGCTGGGTCACAACTTCCACTCCAGCTACGCCGTCCACTACAACAATGGCCGCATCCACCACGGGCAGCACCATCCGGGCCTCGTGGACAAACATATTGAATCCGGGCGTATCGATCACATTAATTTTCGTCTTGCCCCACTCCACATACGCGGCCGACGCCGCGACCGACATCTTGCGCGCGATTTCTTCTTCGTCGTAATCGGTGGTCGATGAGCCGTCGTCGACACGTCCCAAGCGCGGGGTTGCGCCTGCGGTATAAAGCATGGCCGAGAGCAGCGTAGTTTTTCCGGCGTGCCCGTGTCCTACAATCGCAACATTACGAATATTTTCTCCGGTATAACTTTTCACGATAGGCTCCTTCGCAGGCGTGCAAAAAGAGAAGGCCCAGAAGAGAATCGGTGCAGTAGAGAGGCCAGCCCAACATCACCCGCCAAAACTTAGGATGCTACCACGCGGCAAGCGGAGGTCTCAACCGGCGAAAAGGTGATATGTGATCCCGCATCCGGGATTCAACTGGCGGGGTGCGCAGCCGCTGCCACGTCCTGGAGCAGATCCGAGGCTTGCCAGTCGGCGCCATGATACCACTTGAAAATTTTGCCGTCGGGAGAAATGACGGCGGTGCTGAGCGAGTGTGTGATCGAATCGCCATCCTGTTCGTAAGTCAGAGCGAAATAGTTAGCGAATTCCGGCAATTCAGCCTGGGGAATTGCGGAGAATTCCCAGTGTTTGAAGAGCGAAGGATCTTTGCTTCCGGCGCACGAGAAACCGTAGGCACGCAGAACTTTCGGCGTGTCGTGGACCGGATCGAAACTGATGCTGAGCAGATGTGTGTTGCCATAATGAGCGGGATCGGCGCGGATCTGTTGGTCGATCGCCGCAAACTCGTGGCTCACGCGCGGACAGAAATCGGGAAACGGGCAGCGGGTGTAGATGAGAGTCAGAAGTAACGTCTGGCCGCGATACTGATGCAGCGAAATCGACTTTCCATTTTGATTGACCAGTTTGAAATCAGGAACCACATCACCCGGCTCGGGGATGTGCAGACTGGCCGTGGGCTTGTCGCCGGAAGGTTTCGAATGGCCTGTAACTTTCACATTCTCCAGCCAATATTTATCGGAGTCGACGATGACATCGGCGGTGATGGAATCGCCAGGCTGCAGTTGATCCAGCGCTGAAGCGGGTTTGATGTTGTAAGGCATGACCATGGCGCCCATGAAGCCAGCGATGGGCTCATTGTCGATGTTGGCAGTTCCGGCGTTCTTGTCTACCGACACGACTTTGCCTTTGAGGGAATAGCGCTTCGCTCGGGAGTGTTCTCCTTGCGAGTTTCCACGATTGCAAGCGACGGACAAACCGAGAAGGGCGCACAAGCCGATCAACACCAGAACGTGAAACCGCGCGTTGCATGGGTAGAACTCGTCAGGCGTAGCCATTCTTTCATTATCTCCGATCATTGAATCTAATACGGCCGTGACTCCTCTTCAGTAGGGAATCAGTAGTGAAAACGATAACGAACTTCCACATAGATTTCGCGTGGGTTGTTCCAATGATATCCACCGAAGGTGAGGCTGTTGTCATACTCAACGCGGCGATTGGCTACGTTGAGCGCGGTGAGGGACGCAGTGAAACGTTCTCCGAAATCCTTGCCCAGAGAAAGATCGAAAGTGGTGTGCTGCGGCAAGTAATTCCCAGGATATGGCGCGCCTGGAAAGGCATTGCTGAAACCAGAGCCGTAGTAAACGTTGGTTGAAACGTAGGCGCGGCGCGGGAGAGTGATATCGCCGCCAACATTCAGAGTATTACGCTGGTCGTGATCGAGCGGAGTGAGTTGCGGAGAAATCGCTCCCGGCGCGACTAGGCCGCCGATAATAGTTCCTGCACCCTCCGCGATCTGATTGGAATAGGCGAGGTGCAACTGTCCGCGGTTCGCAAAGCGTGGAGAACGAAGCGTGAGCTCCCATCCGCGAATCAAGGCATGAGAGATGGCGACAGGAAAAAAGATGCTAGAGGCGCCGATGTTGTTGTGATCAAGAAAATTCCGGACGTCGGTTTCGAAGTTGTCGGCATCGAGTACCCAGCCGCGGTAAGGAATGTTCACCCCAAACTGATGTTCTTCGTCGCGTTCGCCGGGCAGCGTGCCGAAGCCGAGGCCCTGCTGTTGGGTGAAGTCGACGAGCGCGGGACCAGAGACCGTTTCAATCGGTGGCGCTTGATAGTAGTGTCCATAGAATGCGCGGAACGTCCAATGCAGGCGAGGCACCGTAACGGTTGCGCCGAAGCGCGGCTGGATGGCGGTCTCATCGACTGCGGGGGCCGTTGCCGTAGCAGCAAAATTTCCTTCCGAGAATCGCGTGGGGCGCATTCCGGCCGAGAGTGTTAGCCAGGGAAACGGATTGAATTTGTCGTCAATATAAAAAGCCTCGAAATTCGCGGTAGGGTGCTCGCTGTCGCTGATCGGCGGAAATCCGCTGCCGTCATTGAAGACCGCACCAAAGAGCTGGTTGTCGCTCTGATAGAAGCTGATGACCCCGACTTGAAGATCGTTCTTCTTGTAATTGGCGGAGGCGTTGGCCTGGCCTCCAACATACGTTGAGCTGCGATCTTCCGTGGTCGCAATGGGAACATCGTTGGGATTGCTGTCATAGTTGCCGCGGTTGTAATGGTAGAAAGGCGAAATTGTGGTCATGACGTGCGAATTGAAGGTGTGCAACCAGGTGAAGAGCAGGCCGGCATCCGATTCGTGTTCGCCATCGCGTAGTCCGATGCTGGGCGTGTACTGGCCGCTGGCGGGATTGTTTTCGATGTCATCCGGAAAAGGATCGTACGGGATCTGAAAGTAATCGCGGCGCAGTGAAGTCATGAGGCGAAGCTGGTTGGAGGGGTCGACGTTGTAAATGAAGGAGCCGAAGCCTCCAACGCCATTTACTGCATCATGCACCACTTGCGGAACCGGTGGCTGCAAGCCCAGGTTGCTACGATTGCCGTTGACGCTCGCGTAATAGGCGAAATTTTTAGTGTGGCTGCCAAAGCTGAGCGCGTCGTTGGTTTGGTAAAAATTGCCGGCGCTGAGCACGAGTTCGGCTTGGTTGTTGCGCTCAAATCCGGTGCGAGGAACCACGTTGAAGACTCCGTAGGTGCGGTCGCCGAACTCGGCGCCATAGCTGCCGCGATTGACTTCAACGTACTCAAGGTCTTTCGGGTCAAATTGCGGGGCCACGTTTTGGGCGATCGCAGTGTTGATGACAGGGATGCCATCGAGGAGCCAGGTGGTCTGGTGGCCGCCGCGCATGTGCAGCATGTCGTGCGTGACGTAAGCGCCGGGAGTGTAGTCGGTGATCATGGCCAGACTGTTGGTGCGGTCGGCGCCCGGAGTTTGGGCTATGTCTTCGCGATCGATCAGAGTGGTGGGGGTGACCGAATCCGTATTGACCGCTTCCGACTGG
>DASRWO010000111.1:0-7993 GCA_035654555.1 Candidatus Deferrimicrobiaceae bacterium
CTTACCGTGACGGGAACCGCTGGCAGTGTTGTTCACAGCGCTCCACTGACTCTAACTGTCAATTAACTGCGGGATTAGATAAATAGGGGCCGCCTCCCAAGAGGGCGGCCCTTGTTTTTTCCGGTACCTGCGATTGGCGCGATGGGCCACTCTAGTCTAAGATTCTTTTCGGGCACATTCGGCAAGAGGACTCGGATAGCATTCGCTTTTGCTGCTATCGTTTATAAATCCAGGTAGGTATAAATCCAGGATCTAGACGACGGTGGTTTGTGAGGTCAGCAGCGGGACGCTATCCTTTGGTTCCGGCTCGGGCAGCGTTTGCGTCGTTGGAGGAATCGAAGGTAGTGAGTTCCTATCCATTCATGTTTAATACCAGGCAAGTGCTACGCGCAGGCGTCTTTGCGGTGTTTATATGTTTATTCGTCGCGGCCCAGGGCAGGTTCGCCCAGGCGCAGAACTTCACCCTTACCCCTTCGGCGTTTTCCCCGTCCGCAGGCGTAGACCCCGGAGGCCAGGCAACCGCCACTATCGCGCTGAATTCGACTACCGGTTTTACCGGTTCAGTCTCATTCACCTGCACGGTCACCTCCAATCAAGTGACCACCGCTCTGCCTGTCTGCACTCCGCCTAGCCCGGATCCAGCCATCCCCAACGCCATTGTGTCGCTCACGGTCACAACGATCGGTTCGACCCCGGCAGGCCAATACACGATAACGGTTACCGGCACCAGCGGAGCGGAAACGGAAACCGCCACTTTGGTCCTCAATGTCGTCAACGTCCCCCAGGATTACACGCTGACGATTTCGACGCCGATTAGTCCGGGCACGGTGACAGCCGGAAATGGTGCGCAAGCGACTTTGTCCGTAACGCCCATCGCCAGTTACACCGGGACGGTCACGCTCTCCTGTTTCTCGATTACTCCAGTGGTGACCGCGGCACCGATATGCGCGTTCAATCCTCCTAGCGTCAAGGTGACCAATGGCGCGGCACCCACTACCGTGCTGACCGTTAGCACCTACGGCCCCACGGGGACCGTTACTAAGCTTCAAACTCCACCAATGCTGTATGGCCTTGCGCTAGCGCTGCCTGCGCTGGCACTAATCGGAGCAGGCGCCGGCCGCCGCGGCAGAAAAAAATGGCTGGGGCTTTTCCTGCTCATGACCCTCGCCGGCAGCATTCTCTTTTTACCCGCGTGCGGCCAGAATAACGTGATGCTTAACAATCCAAACTCCCTGATCACTCCGAAGAATACTTACACGTTTACGCTGACGGGGGTCGATGCGAACGGCGAGGGGCCGAGTAACGCTGTTTCCACAAGCGCTCAGGCCAGTGTTGCGCTGACGGTCAACTGAAGAGCAGAGAGCAAAGGGCGATGACGGATGGAAAGCCACCACGGTTCTACGTGGGGTGGTCTCAGGCTGCTGCCCGCCGGAGATTAGATCTGATACTTAGAGATTCGCTGATAGCGGCTGTGCTGTGCACCATAGCTTTCGGGGCGTCCATCCCGAGTCCCGCCCAGATCGTCGAGACGAGCAACAAACCAGCGCCGCCCACTGTGCGTTGGAGTGAGTCTCAGCCGGGCTGCACTTTCTCTACAACTGAAGATGGGAAGTATCATTATGGGCTGTGGTCGGGAGATGTTGGCGTCATACTGGCGGTGGATGCGCGCGAAGTACAAATCATTCGCCACCGGATTGAACCGATATTCGGACTTCTCTTAACCATCCGTTATCGCGGAACCGGTGGGGTGGACCTGAGTCCCGATGCGATCACGCTGCAGTTTCTCAAACACTTTAAGGTGGTGCGCACTTCCATCGACCCGGACGATTACTCGCAAAAAATTCAGGCCGATGCGGATGCGCTCGACGATGAGACCCGGCGCATGGTAGCGAAGCAACCGGAACAGAAGCAGGCGCGCGAAGCGCGGCTGCAGGACTATCAGAAATCGGTCAGCGAACTGATCGAATTCATGGGCAAGAACAGCTTGAGGGCGGAGCACCTGGATCGGGGAAATCCGGAAGCAAGCGGCTGGGTTTTTTTCAACACCGATAGCAAGTGGCTGGGAGGATGGAAGGCACAAGAAGAATTCGTCCTGCGCCTGCCGCTGGATGGAAAAATCTTTGAGTTTCCTTTCAAACTTCCGCCGAAGCCCGGCGAACTGTTGCTGAGAAAACGTGAGTAGGGCGCTTAGATTTTGGTGGCCGGAAAGCGGAAGCTTACGAGGCTCGCCGGCTTTGGCGGTTGAGTTCGGCGGCCTGGCGCTTCACAATGTCGCGCAGCGAGACCAAACCTCGCAACTGTTTTCCTTCAACAATCGGCAGGTGGCGAAAGCCAAATTCCTGCATGATGAAAAGGCATTCCTCTACGGTTTCATCCACATTCACGGCGCGTGGATTTGCGGTCATCACCTCCGCGACAGCCGTATGGCCGGGCGTGCGGCCAACCGCCACCACGCGGTTCATGATATCGCGCTCGGAAAAGATGCCGGCCAGTTCGCCGTTTCGAATCACCGGCAAGGCGCCGATATTGTTCTCCATCATCAAGCGAGCCGCTTCCAGCACTGTGCGTGCAGCGTCGATGGAATAAACTTTGCGGTCTTTCACCAGCTCGCGGAGCGTAAGCATAAACTTCTCCTTAAGATTTCAGGCGAGTGCAAGATGCAGCGCTGCCGATGCCCCGAGAACCGATGCCCGGCATTCCCAGGCATTCCAAAGATGGGCATTACTTTAGCACAAATATTAGAATAAGGCGCCCACACTGCGCTCGGGGTCAGAGGTTTGCAATAATGACTAATTCTGTGGAGGCATAAACGATGAGGCGGTTACTCCTTCTGGTGTTGATTGTCGTCGCTGCTGAAACTGGCATTGCGCAGAAGCCAAACAGCTCGGCCACCGCGCCTTACAAAAATCCAAACCTGCCAGTCGAGCAGCGCGTTCAGGACCTGTTGAGCCGCATGACGCTGCAGGAAAAAGTTGCTATGTTAAGCGGAGCCGACTGGATGCAGAGCGTGCCCAATGAACGGCTGGGCATACCGTCGATAAAAATGGCTGACGGTCCGACCGGCATAAGGTCATGGGCCGGACCTTCCTCGGAGACCAATGCAGAGGTTGTCAAGAAGACAGTCAACACGACTGCCTTCCCGGCCGGAATAGCCATGGCGGCAACCTGGGACACTAACCTTCTACAAAGTGAGGGCGCGGCGATCGGTCAGGAAGTGAAAGCCGTCGGACGAGACATGATTCTGGGACCAACCGTGAACATCAACCGCACTCCCTTGTGGGGCAGAAATTTCGAGGGCTACGGCGAAGATCCCTATCTTACCAGCCGTCTGGCGGTAGCCTACATCAAGGGAGTTCAGAGTGAAGGCGTCATCGCAACGGTCAAACACTTTGACGCGAACAATCAGGAGTTTGAACGCCATCGAATTAACGCAGTGGTTGACGAGCGCGCGTTGCAGGAAATTTACTTTCCCGCATTCAAAGCGGCGGTACGGGAGGCTGGCGTCTGGTCGGTGATGTCGGCTTACAACCGGCTTAACGGAGTGTACTGTGCGGAAGATCCGCTTCTGTTGAAAGGCGTATTGCAAAATCAGTGGGGCTTCAAGGGCTTCGTCGTCTCCGATTGGGGCAGCACTTACAGCACCGCAGGTACGGTGAATGCCGGCATGGATTTAGAGATGCCGGGCGGCGAACCGATGGAGGAGTGGATAAAAAGGCCCGACACGCAAAAGTCGGGCAACGGCGGGGGTTGGCTGGTCCCGGAGAAAGTGCTTCCAGAAGTATCGGCGGGCAAAATATCCACCGCGACGATTGACGATAACGTTGGCCGGATGCTGCGCGTGATGTTCGTCAGCGGACAATTCGACAAGCCGCACACCGCAACCGGAGTGATTGATACACCCGACCAACGAGCGGTGGCGCGGAAGGCGGCGACGGAAAGTATTGTTCTTCTTAAGAACTCTGGCGACTTGCTCCCGATTGATTCCTCGAAGATCCACTCTCTGATTGTGATCGGACCGAATGCTGCCGTGGCCATAACCGGCGGTGGTGGCAGTTCACTGGTGACTCCAAAATATTCCATCGCCCCGCTGCAGGGAATTCGGGATCGAGCCGGCAAGCGCATACAAGTGAGTTATGCGTTGGGCGCCCCCATGGAGGGCGAGGACAAGAGCAAAGACACTCCGGCGGCGCGCGAACGACTCAGAAATGAGGCTGTCAACGCTGCGGCCAAAGCCGATGCTGCGGTCGTGGTCGTGGGCCGGTCTCCGAAACTCGAGTCGGAAGGCTTTGACATCAAATCCCTCGATCTGCCGGCCGGCCAGGACGATCTCATCGAGGCGGTCGCGAAGGTTAATAAACACACTGTAGTCGTGATCAATGCGGGTGGCCCGGTCCTCATGTCGAAATGGATTGACCAGGTTCCCGCCGTGGTTGACATGTGGTACGGCGGGCAGGAAGGTGGAAACGCGATTGCGGATGTCCTATTCGGCCAGGCCGACCCCTCCGGAAAACTTCCCGTCACATTTGTGAAGGAGTGGAAAGATTCTCCGGCGTACGGACACTATCCTGGGGACAACTTGCAGGTTGACTACGCGGAAGGCATCTACGTGGGCTACCGGTATTTCGACAAACAAAAAGCAGAGCCGCTGTTTCCCTTTGGCTACGGCCTTTCTTATACAAAGTTCGATTACAGCGATTTGAAGATTTCACCGAGCCAGGTCTCCTCGGGCAAGCCTGTGGAGGTTAGCCTCCGCGTAAGGAACAGTGGGACGCGTGCAGGAGCTGAGGTGGTGGAGCTCTACGTTCACGATGGCCATTCAAGTGTGGATCGCCCCATTCAGGAGCTCAAGGGCTTTCGCCGAGTGGATCTGGCGCCCGGCGAATCCAAGGAAGTGCGCTTCACGCTTGACCGCAGCGCAATGGCTTTCTACAGCACTGCCAAGAAAAACTGGGTCACCGAACCCGGCCAGTTCGACGTGCTGGTTGGAGCATCGTCGCGAGAAGTCCGCGTCAAAGGCTCGTTCGTCTTGAACGGGGAGGTTGGCGGAAGCGCAGATTCCTCCGCTACCGGATTGTCTCGAGCGAGCGAGCGTTAGCCTTCACGGCAATGTTTGCCGCCGGATCAGCTTAGACTCAACTTAAGACGGTTATGTTTTTTCCGGAGGCTTCGTTTGGCCGGTATCTCCAAAATCTCTCCTGCACTCAAGAAGCGCGCCGCTCAGATAAAACTGCTGCTCATGGATGTGGACGGCACAATGACAGACGGCAGCGTCACATTGCTCTCGCAAAGTGACGGCACCGCGCTCGAAATCAAAACATTTGATGCGCACGACGGGCAGGGATTAACGCTGGCGCAGACGGCTGGGCTGCGCACGGGTTGCATTACCGGCCGCGAGAGTGCAGCGCTTCTCCGCCGTGCCCACGAGATGAAGATGGAATTTATCTACATGAAGCAGCCGGTGAAGATGCCTGCTTACGAAGAGATTCTTCGGAAGGCGGGTGTTTCCGATTCAGCTGTCGCCTACATTGGCGATGATCTTCCGGATATTCCTTTATTGCGCCGGGCTGGCCTCGCCGTTGCCGTCGGCGACGCTGTCCCCGAAGTCAAGGAGGCTGCGCATTACACAACCAAGGCGAATGCCGGCCGCGGCGCGGTTCGTGAAGCCGTTGAACTCATTCTCAAGTCGAAAGGCATCTGGGAGGAAATGATCAGCAAAGCACGTGCGTGATTCGGCTGCAGCCGCCAGCGGGCAAAGAGCAAGGCTTTCCACTTTTTCGAGATTGATCTCCTGGCGCTACATCTGCTCGAACGTCATAAGTTTTTCCCCGTCTGCAGTTTCGGCTGAGTCGATTACAGGCCAACAAGTGTAATCGCGGGGGCCACCGAAAGGCGCACTTTCAAGCTCGCCTCGATGCTGCTTCCAACCGGTGAAAGTTACCGTGCCATCGAAGAGTTCCTTACCTTGAAGTTCAGGAAAGCGCAGTGAATAAGCGCAGCGGTATGTCTCAATTGACGCGGTATCACCGTTAGACTCATTGACCAAGGGTTTTGATTTTAGTCGCCTGATAGCGTCTGGTATGAGGTTCCCGGCTATTGCAGCGTGGGACAGCAAGGGAGTCGCAAGAGATTGCGACAGTCGCAAAAACTCTCATCTTGACACCGCTTCCAATGGGGGGGTATTAATCGCAACAGGACCCCCCGCGAGCGAGCCACTCAGGAGTTGCCCCATGAAAGCGCTCAAAGCTACCTTGCTGTTACTCTCTCTGTCTCTTCCGCTATGGGCGGCCAATCATCCCGATAAACATCCTAAGAGGCACGATCCCCCTCCGGTTGCCGTGCCTGAAGGCGGAGATGCAATCGCTTATATCCTCATTTCCGGCGCTGCGATTGTTGGTGCCTTTGCGCTTCGCAAGGGGAACTTGTCTCGTAGTGCTCAGTAACGGGGACGGGCCGCTAAGCTCATTGTTGTGCACAAAGTCTCGCAACTGCTGTCCTCACGGCAATGAGGGTTCAGCACGCGCGGCTCGCCGGATTCCTTAGTTTGGATGTGGAAACTACTCCGTGACCGAAGCGCGTTGGGTGCCTAGGCTACCTGTGTCTGTTCTACCTGATCTTTGTGAGCTGATTCTGGGCGGTAGTTGTTGACGAATCGCGATAGCAATCATTTACCTTTATTTCTTGGAATTTGAGGCAACTCCAAGGCGAGCCGGTTTAGTTTTGTGCGACAGAGTGCGTCAAGATTCGCTCACGGAGATTCCCCTAGCGGCCCGTATTGCTAGGTCCGCTAGGGGTACCTTGTCGCGTTATTTTCCGAAGAAGAAATCGGCGAACGCTTGCGCGTTCGGCGTTCCCACTCCGGTCACGTTATCCCAGCCCGCATTTGTATGAAGGCCTTCATCGGTGCCGAATGAGACGACAGCCGCCGTGTCGTCTAATGTGAAGAAGTCCCATATTGCGCTGACGAATTGGTGCTCGGTCGGGTCCGCCGAAGCCAACTGCGCAGCAGTGTATTTGGTGGTGCCGTTCGAATCCTGAATCGATCCGGTCACGTTAGTCTTCGACGTAACGGGCACGATATCGTAAACCGTCCCCGCCGGTAGTGAGTAGAGATAGGGCGCGGCCTGACCGAGTTCCGTTCCACCTCCAGCCAGGGCTTCCTGATTGGCGATGGCCCATAGCGCGGAGAACATCGGAGTAGCCAGGCTCGTGCCACCAACAACCTGAAATGCCTGTTCCGGAAGTTGACCAGGAATGCTAATCAGGATCACGGCTCCAGTGAAGGGATCCGCCAGCCATGAGACGTCGGGAAGTTGGCGAAACGTACCAGTCACGGACCCTTGCTGGTATGACGGTTTGGGAAAACCGCCGGTGCAGATCGGTCGCCGGAAGAGAGTGTGCTTGGTAACGCAGTTGCTCGGACCACCGCCCGAGCCAGCATAGAATTCGCCAATCGGTGGATCGGCTACTGTCCCCTCCGAAGCCAGCACATTTACATTGTTCCCCCAACCCGCCTGCCACGCAATGGAGTTGTCGGAATTCAGCGCCAGAGTAACGCCGCCCACTGCCGTGGACCAGGGAGAGTCCGCTGGAGCGCTGACCGTGGGGAGAAAAACACCATCAGAGAGCTCGAAGTTGCCCTCATCTCCCGACGCGAAGTTGAAGGAAATCCCCGTGGCGGCGCCAATTTCTGAAATCAAACTCTCCGTGTCAACCTCCGTCGTCGCGAGCAACCCCTCCGGCGAACCATAGCTGCCCGAGAGCACATTCCCCAGACCACGGTTCGCAACATCAAACTCGGCCTCATCTACGTCCTGGAAACTTGCCGACGGGGGAACCACGAGATTGATATTGGCCCCCGGCGCAATCGCGTGCGCCCACTCCACATCCAGGTTGATTTCGACCTGGTCGGAAGCAATGCATCCGCTTGGCGACGTGTAGATGGTGTTGAAGTTCGACGAAGTGAGTTGCGGCAGCCCGAACTTCGTCGAAAACG
>DASRWO010000112.1:0-4086 GCA_035654555.1 Candidatus Deferrimicrobiaceae bacterium
CATTCCACATCCATTTTGGCCAGTTGAAGATCACTTTTGTCAATCCAAACCCGGCCGCGGAATTTTGTCAAAAACCTGGATTCCTTCATGTGAGGCACAAAGTCCGGGCGCGGTTCGCCGTCAATGACCCAGGCCTCGCGCCCGCCTACAAATTCCGTTCCCACCAGTTTGAAGTTGTAGGCGTCGGCCACTTCGCGCACGAACTTGCGGTCCTCTTCGCGATCTTTCTCTTCTTTCTGTTCGCGTTTCTTGCGTTGGTCCTCCGACTCGTTCTTACGTTTGTCGATGACCTTCTGAATTTTCTCCTCTTCTTTGGCTGCATCCTTGGCGTCGAGCGGTTTGTCGTCTTTTTCAATCAGACGCTGTACCTGCTCGCCGTAAAGCTCCATCACGTCATAAGTCTTGACTTCAGTTGATTTGATCTGTCCGTTGCCATCCAGCCTGTGCTCTTCGTCGCGTTCGACGTAGGTGTAGTCGCGCAGTCTTTTATCGTTCTCCATGTCCTTGTCGGCGACCACGCGAAAGAGGCCCTGCATCTGTTCCTGAGAGAGAGCCCCGTTGGCATCGGGCTTCAAATCGAGCAGGGAACCGGTGTCTGGTGGGGTATTTGTGCCGTTGCTTCCGGCAGGATCCGCAAGCGGAGCCGACTGATCCTGCTGACCGCGCGCCAAGGCAGAAGCGAAGAGCAGAAAGAAAATGAGGACGCGATGAACCACGTACCCATTTTAGCTGTTATCCGAAACAGACAAAGCGAGAATCCTGAAAATCGTCCACTCAACGCCAACGTGGAGACAAAAATTCTACAAACTGATTACACACCGTTGACAAAGGCAAACGGGGCTGCTCCTAACCTTGGCTTGCGTCCTGGATGAAGGCGCAATTGACGCTCTGCAGACATTTCCCGCACTTCAAACCACCAAGGAGAACTGAACATGCCCCGTTTGATCAATCGAACCCTAGCGCTAACCTCTGCCCTCGGAGTGATGCTGATGATTATTTCCAGCACGGCCGCGGCGCAATATAAACTCACAGACCTAAGTTCAAACCAGGTAAAAACGGCTACACATACAGATCCCCTGCTGGTGAATGCGTGGGGATTGGTTCACGCGCCCGGCTCCCCGTGGTGGGTTAGTGACAACAACTCTGGATGGTCAACCCTCTACGATGCGAACGGAGCGACCGTGCAGGCACCGAAGGTAGTGATCCCGACTGCGGGAAACGGCCCAGCTTCACCCACGGGTGCCAATGGCCCGGGTTCTCCCACGGGAACTGTGTGGAATGCATCGACTACCGGAGAGTTTCAAGTCGAGGGATCGCCGTCGATTTTCCTGTTCGCCACGCTGGATGGGACCATTAGCGGGTGGACTCCGAAGGTGAACACCAATCAGGCGATTATTGCGGTAGACACCACGACCAGTAAAACGCCGTCGGTTTATACCGGACTGGCGATCACGAACAAGCCGTCCGGGAACATGTTGTACGCTGCCGACATGGCGAACAATAAAGTGGATGTGTACGACGGAAACTTTAACCTGGTGACTTCGATCACCGATGGCGCGGTGCCTGCAGGTTTTGCGCCGAACGGCATCCGCGACATAAATGGATTGGTCTATGTGACATTTGCCAACGTCAGTGGTACGAACGGTGGCTTCGTTGATGTGTTTAAAGAAGACGGTACGCCTCTGACGCCGGGGCAGCATTTGATCGAAGGGCTGCCGCTCAACCAGCCTTGGGGAATTGCTTTGGCACCGGCAGGGTTCGGACCATTGAGCAATATGCTTCTGATCTCAAATAACACCAACACCGGTACCATCAACGCTTTCAATGCGACTACGGGGAAATTCGCGGGAACAATCAAGGACACCAGCGGCAAGGTCATTTCTATTGACCAGCTTTGGGGGATTGATTTCGGAGATAACTTGGGCAAGAACGGAGGAAAGAACCAGTTGTTCTTTACGGCTGGTCCCAGCGGCAATCTGGCGGGAACCTTCGGCACGATCGTATTTTAGTATTCGGTGTGCTTCGCCAGTGTGGGACGATTCGCTTGCGAATCGTCCCGTTGCATTTCAGGCTTTGGGCTTGAGCGCCTTACCCAGACATTCCGCCTGAAACAGGCGTTCGTCCACGCGATGCAGGCGTTTCGCCATCTCCGGGGTGAGCAGGGGATAGTGTTTTATTTCGAAGAGGTGGTATACGACGAACCACACGGGTTTGTCGGTGGTCATCCAGTTTTGGCGATCGAATCGCTTCAGGTTGACCGGCACCGAGAACCGCCGCAGCGTACGCTCCCGCCGCAGATTGAAGTAGATATTGAAATAACTCAACGCCAGTTCGCGCAGCGTGCGGTAGACCGGTTCGCGCCAGCGGCATCCGGTGAAGTTCGACTTAGCCACGGCACCCCAGCATCCGTTCTGCTGGAAGATCGCGATTACGTGGTCAGTGTCGTGCTCCGCTTCAAAGTCGAGCAGCAGCGGAGGATATCCGTTGGCGCGCAGAGCGGCCGCAGCGAAAATGGCGCCCTCAAGACAGTGCGCGGTTTGTTCGGCCAAGACTCGACGCGGAGACCAAGCCGTATCGGCGAGGTGATAGGGAGCATCGTCTAGAAATTTCTGAATGCCGTGAGGGTCTTTCATGCTGCGCAGTTTGCGCAATTCGGAAGCGGTGAAGGCAGTTGCATCGCTCATCGTTCGCATGAGTTTACATGAGAGCGACGGCGGGGAATAATGCGCTTGGCAGAAACCGCGCGTTTGGCCTCAGCCAAACACTTTGGCAAGTTCGTGCGGTGCGTCCACGATCACATCCGGGGAACTTGCCTCCAACGTATGGGGGGCGAAGCCGTAGTTAACAGCTACGGTCCAGAGGCCGGCGTTGCGTCCGGTTTCGACATCCACGTGAGAGTCACCGACGATCGCGGCTTCTCGCGGGACGACATTATGCTCTTCGAGCAGTTTGAGCGCACCTTCGGGGTCGGGCTTTTTCGTGGCAAAGCTGTTTCCACCATAGACTCTCGTGAAGAACCGGCCCAGGCCGAGTGCCTCAACAATGGCGCGCGACGGGACGACTGGCTTGTTGGACAGTACGGCCATCTGACGGGCGCCATTGAGTTGTACTCGACTATCAGCGCCCGCAATCCGATGGGATGAGTTCTGAATCAGGCTCAGAGATTCGTGGATGCCAGGGTAAACCGTAGTGTGGTCGAGCTTGTGTTCGCGGTAGTAAGACAAGAAGAACTGGAGACCATCGCGAACCACGGCCTCGTCAACTGATTCGCCTCCGAGGGCGCGCTGAATCAGAACCGGAGCGCCATCGCCCACATAGCTGGCGATAACGTCATCGGGCAATTCGGGCCGTCCCATGTGGCGCAGTGCCGCATTCACCGAGTGCACCAGGTCGAGGCGTGAATCGATCAGAGTTCCGTCGAGGTCGAAAATTACCAGTTTGACGGTTTGTGGATCGAAGGCTCGGCGAGTGCGAATCATCATTTTTCAGGATAACCGATGCGCCGGTTCCGGCAACCGGACAGGTTCGTCCGTATAATTCCGCCATGGCGAAGAGTTGGAAGACGCGTCTGATTCATTCGGACGTCAAGGTTCCGGAGGGATACCGGTCGCTGGCGAGTCCTATATTTCGCGGATCGACTACGGTGTTTCCCGAGGCGGCTTCCGTCAACGACAGTTGGGATCAGCGCGAAGTCGGTTATACATACGGACTCTATGGCACGCCCACGACTTTGGAACTCGCGGGAAAAATTTGTGAACTAGAGAAAGGTTACCGGACGATCATCATGCCCGGAGGGCAGGGTTCGATTTCTCTGATCAATCTGGCTTTGCTGAAGAGTGGCGATCACGTTCTGATTCCCGAAAACGTTTACACTCCGAACCGGCAACTGGCGCGGAGTGTGTTACGGCGGTTCGGAGTGGAGGCCAGCTTTTATCCACCAGAAATCGGTGCCGGGATTAAGGATCTTTTGCGGGAGAACACTCGGCTGGTTTGGTGCGAGAATCCGGGATCGATCACGATGGAGGTAGCTGATGTGCCGGCTATCGCCGAGGCTACGCATGCCCGCGGTGCGTTGATAGCGCTGGA
>DASRWO010000113.1:0-5382 GCA_035654555.1 Candidatus Deferrimicrobiaceae bacterium
CGTCTGCGTATCCCGTCAAAGATTATCGGGTAACTTTAAATCCGCCCTGGCCACCGCCAGAAAACAATCCTGCGGAATTCACCATGCTCTCCGAGTACCAGTCAGAACCTGCTGGGCATCCCTACAGAATTTATGCGGGATTGATCGTCGCAGTCGTCCTGGGGCTGCTAGTTTATGTGACCTGGCGAAACAACTCGGCATTTTGGAGTAGCGGAACCGCGCCAGCCGCGCTTCCACAAGCTGTGCCAGCGGCGAAATCGGAAGCGCCGGCGGCTGCGGAGCCATCGGCCACGACGAGAGCGGAACCCAATAACACAACCAGCAAGGCGGCTCCGATCCGCTCCACCGCGCCGAGTCAGAATCAAGCTGAAGTCTCTCCGGGAAGAGAGCGAGGGTCGGAGAATCAACATCCGCAGAACGTGGCCAGGAGTCAGCCCGCTACTCAGGCTATCCCCGCCACTCAATATCCGGGCGCAGCAAATCCCGCGACCGGTCTGGGTGGGCAGAGCGGCTCTGAAGAATTGGCAGCGGCGGAAAAGTACTTGAAAGCGGGGCCTGGCGCGACCCGGGACAGTCGACAAGCTGCCATGTTGTTGTGGAAAGCTGTTGCTAAGCAGAACTTGACCGCAACTTTACTATTATCCGATTTATACCTTCGGGGAGACGGGGTATCTAAAAGTTGCGATCAAGCCCGCTTGTTGTTAGACGCTGCTGCCCGCAAGGGCGTGCCCGCTGCTGCTGATCGATTGCGTAACCTGCAGGCTTTCGGTTGCCGCTAGCGCGAGCAACCGATACCAGTTCTCAGGCAATTGCCGAGGGAAATCCAGAACTTGGCCGCCGCGATTCATACCACAAAGCCAGCTCTACCCGGTTCCAGAGGCCGAGTTTGTCATAAATAACACGTAGATAATTCTTCACCACGTGCTCCGTTGTGCCGATGGCATCCGCCACATCGCGATTCTTCAAGCCCTGAGCCACTAGCTCGATGACACGGTGCTCTCGTTCGCTCGGGATGCGGTTTCCGTAGCGTTCGTATGGGAACATGATTGCCTCCGATATAAAAGTGTTGCGAGTTTCACTCGCTTGATTCCGTCCGTGATTCCGAAACGGAGAAAAAGCCGGTTGAAGTGAGCCTTCACAGTTCTACGAGCCATTTTGAGCTGTTTGGCGATTTCGGCGTTATCGCAGCCTTGCAACAATAGTTCGACGATTTGCTTTTCGCGCGGTCCTAGGCGAACGGACTGCTCGCTCATCACTTTTCCTGCCCCCTGGTCTAAAAAACTTCAACAACTGGATTATTTGCGTATTTCCTAGCATCTACCATGCCACTTTGACGGCTGGAGGGATGTGATTAATGACCAACCATTCGCACAGGGCGGACTTCCACGAAAAACAGAGTGTTCGATAATGAGCGGAGGCTCTTAAGCTCACTCACTCAGTTTCGTCGAATGATTAAAATTGCGCGCGAACAGTGGCGAAAACGCGATTTTGCGAGACCGAGAAAACCAAGACGAGGTGAAATGTGCACGACGCTGGCCGAAGTCCGGTTTGGAGACGGCCAGATTTTTTTATCGGGACACGACGTTTTTCCTCAGAAGGAGATCGCGTCTAAGGTAAATACCCTAGGACTAAACTACAGTGCACTACTGAACACCCTGAAGATTTTACATCTTCCGGTGGAAAGACCACCTTAGGGGTGCCGGTTTGCACGCAAACCACCAAATTTCAGAATTTGGCATAATTTCCAGGAATTTCCGCTATTCCGGAAACTCTTAATCTCTCTTTAACCTTGCGCATAGTACGGGCAGGTTCGTAGAGGCTCGTAGAAACACCGGTCTTTTTCGCTTCCAGACTTCCGTTGCACTTGCCCTTGACCCTCTTACCCAGAGACCCAGAAAAGCAGGCTCGGGCTAGCGGCATTCAACCCTGCAGAATAAACCCGACTGCATATTTTGCAAACCGCTCAACACTTTTCCATTAGACTAACTGTTCAAAGCAATGAAACTTTCTGTCATCATGCCGGTGTATAACGAACGCGCCACGCTGCGGCAAGTGGTTGAGAGAGTGCTTTCGGTTTCACTGGACATCGAATTGATTTGCGTGGACGATGGGTCCAGCGACGGCTCGCGCGAGATACTTGCGGAGTTGCAGGCGGAGCATCCAGAGGTTCGTGTGCTGCTTCAGCCGCGGAATATGGGCAAGGGCGCGGCTCTGCATCGCGGCATTCAGGAGGCCACCGGGAATTTCGTCGTCATCCAGGATGCCGATCTCGAGTACGATCCTGGAGAGTACACGGTCCTGCTGGAGCCGTTGGTGGAAGACCGCGCTGACGTTGTTTATGGCTCACGCTTTCTTTCCGCCCGGCCTCACCGCGTACTTTATTTCTGGCACTCGGTAGGCAACTGGATTCTCACCGTGCTCTCCAACGCGCTCACCAACATTAACCTGAGCGATATGGAAACTTGTTACAAAGCATTTCGGCGCGAAGTGATCCAATCGATTCCTTTGGAGGAAAAACGCTTCGGTTTCGAGCCCGAAATCACGGTGAAGATTGCGAAACGCAAACTGCGTATTTATGAAGTCGGTATCAGCTACTGGGGGCGTACCTATGAAGAAGGTAAGAAGATCCAATGGAAGGATGGCGTGCGCGCACTCTGGTGTTTGGTGAAATACTGCATCACGGAACCGGCGGTTCGACCTAACCAATTCATGCAGAGGGATCGGGTCTCGCTTCCTGCTCCTACCGTCCAAGACCAAAAATAAACTGGTACCCTGCGAGGATATCCATCCTGCAAAAAATCACTAGTTTTTCTTGGTGACGCGCGGCGTAGTGGAATTGGGCGTGCGAGCGTTTGGCGTATCCGCCTGTCTTCCACCCGCCGGCTTCTGGTATTTGTAGTCAATCGGAACGCTGCTGCCCGCTGACGTTTCAGCCGGTTTCCCTGATGAAGTATTTTTCGTCGAACTTGCGGTTACAGTTTTCGGATTATTGCTCAGAACAATTTTTTGCCGCTCCAGCCGGCTGAGCTCCGCGTTCGTATTCGCTTTGCCAGCAGGCTTTTGTGGCGTGACAATCGACGACTTGTGAGGGGCTGGCGCGGCAGATTTCTCAGTCAGCGGCTTGGTCACGGTCTTAAGAGGATCAGCGGGCTGCGCTGGGGAGTACAAGTGGGATGGGGAACTCTGCGCCACGACCAAACATGTCCAGGCGGTGGCGACGGCAAAGCAGCACGCAACCTTGCATTTCATCATAGCGAATCTCCCGCCCGCGCCTTTCGAATTAAGCGATCTCGTCAATTAGAACACGTTTCCACTTGGTAGGACTAGCCAGAACGTAACCCTTGGGCGGTTACGAATCCACACCTCACGCCGGCCAATGTTCAATCGGTTCCTATGGTAAGCGGCGGTGCTGCCGCTATTATGGATGAGGGTTATCCGGCGAAAATGGAAGTCTGACCAAGCCTTGAGCCACAACATGAACATTACGGATGCAGGCTTCCCTATCGGGCACATTGAGCTCGCGGAGGACGAGGTTCAACTCTGGCGAGTTGATCTGGAGGCCATCCGTCGTCGGGAATCCCGTTGGCAGGAACTGCTTTCCTCCGACGAAAGAAGCCGAGCCGCGCGATTTCATTTTGAGGCCGACCGTCAACGCTTCGTTGCGTCGCGCGCATGGTTGCGCGGAATTCTGGCAGCATTCTTGGTCGCTGAGCCCTCTGAGTTGAACTTTTCCTATTCGAAATATGAGAAGCCTTTTCTCGGTCCTCCTTATGCCGAGAGTGGAGTCACTTTCAATGTTTCCCACTCGGGTGGAATTGCGCTCTACGCTTTTGCCCGCCGTCGTGAGCTTGGAGTGGACGTTGAACAAATCCGCCGCGATTTCGATGCAGAATCGATTGCCCGCCGATTTTTTTCTGTGTCAGAGCAGGAGCGACTTGCCGCCTTCCCCGAGTCCGAGAAGGTTGATGCCTTTTTCCGCTGCTGGACCCGAAAAGAGGCATACATCAAGGCAATTGGCGACGGTTTATCGCTGCCTCTCGGCCAGTTCGATGTATCGCTCGAGGCTTTGGAAACGAATGCGCTGCTAGCCACGCGGCCTGACAGTTCAGAGGCGAAACAATGGATGATTCGAGAGGTACCCGGCGGCGCCGGCTACAGCGCCGCTTTGTGCGTTCGCGGGCGGGATTGGAGATTAATTCATTGGCGCTAGGGAGGGCAGTCTTCTCGCTCCGTGGAACTACGCTGGCTAATGTTGCAATTGTTTTCACATCGCACGTCCCCCGCAAGCTTTTCAGATTAGCTGCCCTTACAAAATCGTTCCCTTTTCAGTTGTTTCCATGAGTCTTGCGAGACAGCTAAGGTCTTTTAATTGCTGCAGTGTTTGGTTATTCGCGAGGACCAATCCGTTTTTCGAGAGCTGCTCGAAAGTGATACTCTGTTGCATAAGTCTCGGGGGCTTTTCCTTCCCCTAGCATCTGCAGTCGATTTTGCTCCAGCACGGTGATACCGGATTGAATCCAGTCAAATACGATAAAGATAATAGACATTTAACAGCCCAGGAGGCAGAGCACTTGACCGCTTCAACCAGCCATCTCATTCCGCCGCACGGCGGAGAACTGATCAACCTCATTGCGCCATCCCAAACAATCGCAGAACTCAAAGCCCAGTCAAAGGAATGGCCTTCGTGGGATTTGACGGCCCGCCAGCTTTGCGATCTGGAGTTGCTGATTACCGGCGGATTTTCTCCGCTACAGGGTTTCATGACGCGCACCGACTATGAGAGCGTCTGTCACAACATGCGACTGGGCAGCGGCGTCATTTGGCCGATGCCGATCACGCTGGACGTTACCGAGGAGTTCGCGAAGAAGCTGACGGCCGGAAGCAGCAAGATCGCCCTACGCGATCCCGAGGGTGTAATGCTCGCGGTTCTGCATGTGGAAGACGTATGGCAACCGAATCGCAAAGAAGAAGCGAAGGCGGTTTTCGCGAGCACCAGCGCCGCTCACCCTGGCGCCGATTACGTTATCAACAAGTCGAATCCCTGGTACGTCGGAGGAAGGGTTGAAGGAACCCTAATTCCCTCCCACTACGACTTTCGCAGCCTGCGTTTGACTCCCGCCGAGCTGCGTGCAGAATTTGGCCGCGAGGGTTGGCGGCGCGTAGTCGCATTCCAAACGCGCAATCCAATGCACCGCGCGCACGTGGAACTGGCTTTTCGCGCAGCGAAACAAGTCGAGGCCAACCTTCTGATCCATCCCGTCGTGGGCATGACCAAGCCCGGCGATGTGGATTACTACACGCGAGTGCGCTGCTACCAATTGCTCCTGCCGAAGTTCCCCCAGGGAACGGCCAAACTTTCTTTATTGCCGTTGGCCATGCGCA
>DASRWO010000114.1:0-2474 GCA_035654555.1 Candidatus Deferrimicrobiaceae bacterium
GGAATCAGGCGTTCTTAGCGCAACAATTTCTGCTTCCCGTTCGGCAGTGGGATGTTCAACACGAAGATAAAAGCTGCGCCGGCGCAGAGGATCGCCGATACGCCGTTCTTCGTTGGAGGTGAGCACAACAAACGGAATGCTCTTGGCCTGAATAGTGCCGAGTTTCGGAATGCTGAGCTGCCAGACACTCAAGAGTTCCAGCAACATTGCTTCGAATGCATGGTCGACTTTGTCGAGTTCGTCGATCAGCAAGACACATGGCCTTTCGGATTGCAAAGCGCGTAGCAGTGGTCCGGCACTGAAAAACCGCTGGCCGTGCAATTCGATCTGCAGGGCCTCCCAATCGATATTGCTTGATTTCGCCTTCAGCTCCGCGCAAAGCCTTTGAAGGGGCTCATCGAATTTCCCGATCGCTTTCTCCTCGTTAATGCCCTCGTAACACTGAAGCCGCTCGACAGTTGTGCTTGCCGCTTCTGCAACCGCATAGGCGAGTTGCGTCTTGCCACTACCCGCCGGCCCCTCCAGCAAAAGCGGTTTGTGGAGCTTCGCCGACAGGTAAACCGTAGTTGTTGCTATCGAATCGGCAATATAGCCAGTGGCGCGAAGTCCTTCCCCAAGTTGCTCCAGCGATGAAAACACGATGACTCCTGAGCGCAGAAGCACTTTGCGATCTGAGCAACAGGAACCTAACTCCGAATGAAATTTCGGTCAAATTGAGTGGCGGGACCAGACTCTTGATGGGGAACTGCGGTGGTTCGTAAATGTTGACCGAAAAGAAGAAGGGGCTTAAAAGCTGAGGCAAGTGCGACTGCGGAATTCAAACCTCCGCCAAGTCTCCCAGGGGAATATGACATGTCAACCAGCCAACTGCCGCAACTATCTATTGTGTCTGAACCCGCCGGGCGGGGTAGGTCCGAGCGGGTAAACGCCGGATTTGAACCAACGATAGGACTGAGGGAAGTTGCAAAGATTCTGAACTGCTCAGCCGAACAGTGCCGACGTCTTGCGCAAGCGAAGAAGATTCCTATGTTCCGCATTGGCTATCGCTGGAAATCCACCGCTTCCGCCATTGTCAGGTGGCGTGAGGAACAGCTAGCATTGGAACGCCATTCGCGTCCTTCTGAGGAAAGGTAATCAGTGAGGACGAGATATCAACATGGAACCATTGAATTGAAGGAACGCGCCCGAGGTCCTGCAACCTGGCAATTCCGCTGGCGGGATAAGGCCGGCAAACGAATGTCAGAGGAGATCGGCACAACCACCAAATATCAAACGAGGTCTGCGGTCGACCGCTGCTCGAAGGTCGCGTACCTCCGAATGAAAATCAACAGCGACCAACCGGCAGAACCAGATGAGAAATTTGGCGCGCTGCTTGAAAGGTATGTCCAGGAAGAGATCCCGAAGCGTTTCTCGACCCAGCACGCATATCTTTCCTACATCAACAATCACATTCGTCCCCGATGGGGCGAGTGCTCGCTGACCGAAGTGAACCGTTGGCCGTTCGCGATTGGCTCAAAAGCATCCAGGACAAAAAGGCCGTCGCGCGTTGGCTGGCAAAACCAAAGGTCACATCAAGGGGCTCATGCACCGGATCTTCGATTGCGCGATGCTGTGGGAATACCTGCCCCCGGACCGCAATCCCATGTCTCTGGTGCGGATCGAGGGCTCGTCGAAGCGCAGAAGAAAGCCGCGAGTTCTCACTCCGGAGGAATTCGCCAAGCTCATTACTGCGTTGGACCGGGAACCGTGTCGCACGATGGTGATTCTGGCCCTCTGCACGGGAGTGAGGTGTTCGGAGTTGGTCGCCCTGAAGTGGAATGACTTTGACTGGGAAAATCTCTCCGTCTACATCCGCCGGGCGATCGTTTCCGGACGTGTCGACGATGTGAAGACCGAATACTCGGAAGCGCCGCTGCCGCTCGATCCAGCGCTGGCGGAGGTGATTTTCGAGTGGAGGCGAAAAACCGAATTCTCTGCGGATTCGGATTTTGTATTCGCATCGCCGTACATGGCCGGAGAGAAACCCTACACGCCCTGGAACATGCAGCACAATTATCTGCGACCGGCAGCGGTCAAAGCCGGCGTGGGACCGATTGGCTGGCATACGCTTCGCCACACCTACCGGGCGTGGCTGGGCGACAACGGCGAGCCCCTGACGGTGCAGAAGGAACTCATGCGGCACGCATCCATTCAGACCACGCTGAACACCTATGGCGGGGGGATGATGGAATCGATGCGGGAAGCGCACGGGCGAGTGGTGAAGCAGGCGATGGCGCGTTAATGGACGTCAGTGGACGCCAGCGCCTTATCAAGTGCATTAGAATCAATAAGATACTGGCGGAGAGAGTGGGATTCGAACCCACGTTACCCTTTCGAGTAAACACGCTTTCCAAGCGTGCGCCTTCAGCCACTCGGCCATCTCTCCGGCGAGGCTTGTTACGGACAATTAGCTGCGAGGAGTGCTATTGCAGAAC
>DASRWO010000115.1:0-4175 GCA_035654555.1 Candidatus Deferrimicrobiaceae bacterium
GATGTGCCGTTCCCGCCAAGGCTAGCTGTCATGCACGGTTACTCTCTTTGATTTCTTGACTTGTTGACCGGCAGCGAGGGCATAGGTGCGTTCGTGGCGGCAGCCCAGCCGCAGATCAATCCGACATCTCCCTTTGAAAGCTTTGCTTTGCGATGAATCATCGTGTACTCAGGCAGCGGCATCTCGCCGTCGGACACGGCGTCGCAGATCAGCATGCGTTCGTCCGCGGTGGGCGGCTGATGCACCCATTCGGAGAAGTCCAGTATTTCACGAGCCTCCCTGACGTGTTTGGAGACTATCCACGATACGGGTGCAACGCGGCTGTACCATGGCCAGGTCGTGTGGTTAGAGTGGCAGTCCTGGCATGAGCGATCCAGAATCGCACCCACCTGCGGATTAATCACCTGCGACATGCGGGCCCCGGCGGTTGCCGAGGTCTTGGGCGTTTTGGGAGTCGAAAACAACTGCATTCCGAGAAACACAAATGCAAATAAGATCGAAATAAGTTTTGCTAGTCTGCGCATAAAAGTTTATTCGTTTATGGCTTGGTTTTCTTACTCACTATTTGAGTAGCTGAGGGCAAAATTCGAACCACGCGAGTTGTCAAAGTATTGTCAAAGGTTGTGCCGACAGATCCGCATTTTTCCATCGGCACTTTCAGGAAGTCGAAAGGGAAACCGAGCCCCGCCCCCTTCTCGATGCCGTTTCTCATTTCGAGCTCATGTCAGCGGAGCACGTTTTGCGAGACATGAAGGAGTTGGGAGCGGATGCTGCAGACAGGTTCTGACGGATCGTCCGCAACAAAACCAGCGTCCGATCGGATATGCGGAAGTCGGCCGAGACCTCCTCGAACGTCGCTTCTGGATGGCTGAGAGTCGCGGCGTGGCGCTACCGGAAGTATTTGAGGAAGTCGTCGAAAACCTGCTCGGCCTTGTCCTTGGCGGTGAGGAGCTGGAGCATGTGATGGGAGCGTTCGTGAGGTACGGGGCCGCGGAGAACCATCCGTCGTCGACGACGATGTCCGTGCCAGTGATATAGGACGACTCGTCGCTGGCGAGCAGCGTTAGAACCGTTAAAAACTTTCTTGTGGATTCTCGGCGAGACTGGAATGAGGCCAGGCGAGGGTTGCGCGTTGGACGCGAATCACGTCCATGTTCCTGATCGCGCCATCTCAGTCCGGCAGAACGAAAGCTTGGGGCACATCGTCAGCCCAAAGACTCACGCCGGCTACAGGGATTTTGTGATCTCGGCACAGCTCGCCGATCACATGAAAATGTTTATTGGCGATAGAAACGAAGCCTGCTGTTCGTATCCGAGTCTGGTCGCGCATGGCGTGAATCGAAAGTCGTCGAAAAGAAGCTGAACCCTTTGCTACGGCAGCTAGCCATTAAGCCGAGGGGTTTGCAAAGCATTCGACATTTCAACGCAACACTGATGGATCGCGGGCACATACCGATCAAAACACGACAGAGTCGCTTGGGTCATACTGACCCCAGGATGCTTATCGGCACGCGCAACAGAGGTGGCTATACTCACGTAATCGGAGAAGACTCGTAACTATTCGTCTTGACAATAGTCGTTACAACAAGTAATATCGGGGAATGAAGAAAAGAGTTGAGTCAGGAAAGGGGAAACGGAGCATTGGCTCCCCCGAGGAGGCAGCGTTTTTAGAACTGCTGCGCACGACCGATATGCTGTCTCGCGGGCTGGTGCAGGTTCTCAAGGTCGAGGATGTCTCTTCGACGCAGTACAACGTGCTGCGGATTCTGCGCGGCGCGCCGGAGGGACTCCCCTGTGGGGAGATTGCCAACCGAATGATTACCCGCGACCCGGATGTCACCCGGCTTCTTGACCGACTGGAAAAGCGCGAACTGATCTCGCGTTGCCGCGAAACTCAAGACCGGCGGACGGTGCGTGCCCGGATAGCGCCGGAAGGTCTAAAACTCCTGGCTCGGCTGGATGAACCAATGCAGGCGGCCCATCGCCGGCAACTAGGCCACCTGGGGCACCGGCGCCTGCAGGCTTTAACCGATCTTTTGCGAATTTCCCGGAGCCAAGTGGCGTGATTTCTTGGCTTTACTAGTTGTTGCAACGAATATTGGTGTAACGCATCAAATCCCTTGAAAGGAACCTGCCATGACTACAATTGTTGCCCCAGCAACCGCGACCACTACTACCTGGAACATCGACCCGGTTCACTCCGTTGCCGAGTTCAAGGTGAAACATATGATGATTTCCAATGTGAAGGGCCAATTCACCCGGATCAAAGGCGTCCTGAATCTGGACGAAAACGATGTGATGAATTCTCGCGTCGAGGCTTCGATCGACGCAGCCTCCATCAACACTCGCGACGACCAGCGCGATGCGCATCTCAAGAGCGCTGATTTCTTCGAAGTGGAAAAGTTTCCTGCTCTGTCTTTCAAGTCCACGGGAATCACCCGCGTCGCCGACGGAAAGCTGGCTGTCGCGGGGGACCTAACCATCCACGGCGTAACCCGCGGTTTGGTCTTCAACGTTGAAGGGCCGACCGCAGCCGCCAAAGACCCGTGGGGCAACATCCGCAGAGGACTGTCAGCTACAGCAAAGATCAACCGGAAAGACTTCGGACTTACCTGGAACTCAGCGCTTGAGACGGGCGGCCTTCTTGTCGGCGACGAGGTCACCATCACTTTAGATCTTCAATTCGTCAGGGCCTAACCGATTCGCCGCGCGGCCAGGAGATCCACGTTGCGCGGTGCAGAAAATGAGGAAGAGTTATGTCACTCCGACCAGTGAAACAGATCATTCAACCGAAGCCGACGATCGAGGGCGCCGGCGTAAAGCTGCAACGCGCCTTCGGTTTCGGCAAGACTAAGGACTTCGATCCCTTTTTGCTGCTGGACGATTTTCGCAACGAGAATCTGGCAGACTACCAGGCGGGATTTCCCTGGCATCCGCACCGCGGGATCGAGACGATCACATACGTGCTTGCCGGCTCAGTCGAGCACGGCGATAGCCTTGGCAACAAGGGTAAGATGACTGCGGGCGATGTACAGTGGATGACCGCCGGCAGCGGCATTCTCCACCAGGAGATGCCTAAGGGTGATCCGCAGGGACGCATGCATGGTTTCCAGTTGTGGTCGAACCTGCCCGCGTCACTGAAAATGACGGATCCGCGCTATCAGGATATTCCGTCGAGCGCGATTCCTGAAATTACCGACGACGACGGCACGCGTGTGCGCGTCATCTGCGGAGAGTTTTGGGGTAAGAAGGGACCGGTGAACGGTGTCGCCGCCGACCCGAATTATCTCGATATCTCGGTTGCTCCGGGCCAGAGGAAACGGCTTAAAGTTGAGACCACGCGCAACGCCTTCGCCTACGTGTTCGCGGGCTCCGGCACGTTCCGGGATGCCTCGGATCCGCGCGCGGTTCTGACCGAACAAGCCGCCAACCCTGATGCCCCGGCCAAGTACGACGTCAGCAATCACTCGCTGGTATTGTTCGACCGTGGAGACGAGCTGACCGTGCAGGCAGGGCCCGACGGAATTCGTTTCCTGCTCGTATCTGGCAAGCCGATCGAGGAGCCTGTGGCTTGGTACGGTCCGATTGTGATGAACACGCAGGAGCAACTGCGCAGAGCGGTGGCTGAACTGCAAACCGGCGAGTTCATTAAGCATCGCTGAATCGTCTACCAAACCGTGTGTGGCGCCCAGCCTTTCCGTGCTGATAGTATCTTTCGTTTGATCCGCTATGGGAATGTCATAAGACCTAGGTTATTACTTCCCAGAGGGCACCAATCTCTGCGTGCCTCTCGCTAGGCGCTTTTATGAAAGGCTGGCTAAACCTTCTTGTGGGACTGAGGATTTTCAGTCCCATTTCTTTTTCCACGGCACACTCTCAGGCTTACGGACAGGCAGCCGACAAACCGATCGCTTCGCGCACGGCGGATGTGGACGGCGTCAGGCTGGACTACCTTACGGTTGGCCACGGTACGCCGCTCATTTTGTTGCATGGCTATGCTGAGACGTCGCTGATGTGGAAGCCAATCATGCCAGCTATGGGCGAGCGCTTCACTGTAATCGCGCCGGATCTGCCGGGCATTGGAGATTCCGAAATTCCCAGGGATGGTCTGGACATGAAAAGTGCAGCCGTCCGCATTCATGAGCTTGCGAAATCGCTCGGTGTGCAGAAAGCCG
>DASRWO010000116.1:0-2480 GCA_035654555.1 Candidatus Deferrimicrobiaceae bacterium
GCAAGAAGCGAGACGCGGGTGAACTTTCTCGAACTGAAATAGAGTCTCTAGTAAGCGCCTATACCACTGGCGACATTCCTGACTATCAAGTTTCCGCGTGGCTGATGGCGGTTGTGCTGCGCGGAATGACCCGTGCCGAAACTGCAGCGCTTACGGATGCAATGCTGCGGTCGGGTGAAGTTCTCGACCTCTCCTCTCTGTCCGGGAAGAAAGTCGACAAACATTCAACTGGAGGGGTGGGCGATAAGACCTCGCTGGTGTTGGCCCCCTTGGCCGCCGCTGCAGGCATAACTGTCCCGATGATCAGCGGACGCGGCTTGGGACATACAGGCGGGACGCTGGACAAGCTCGAGGCTATTCCGGGCTTCAGCGTGAATCTTTCCGTCGCGCAATTTCGTCGCGTACTGGAGACTTGTGGTTGCGCCATGATTGGTCAGACCGACGAAATCGCTCCCGCTGATCGCAAGCTTTACGCGTTGCGCGATGTGACGGGCACGGTCGAAAGTCCGTATCTGATTTGCGCTTCGATTATGAGTAAGAAACTCGCCGAAGGCATCGACGCGCTTGTGCTCGATGTAAAGACCGGGTCCGGCGCATTTATGAAGAGTGAAGAAGATGCCGCATTTCTCGCCGAACTCATGGTTGAAACGGGGGAGCGAATGGGCAAACAGGTAGTCGCGCTCATTACAGACATGGATCAGCCGCTAGGATGCATGATCGGCAATGCGCTTGAAGTGGTCGAAGTAGTCAAAATTTTGCGCGGGGAAGGTCCAGAAGATTTGCGGCAGCTTTGCCTCGAGCTTGCCGGTTGGATGCTTCAGCTCGCTGGAGTCACGAATACGGTCGCTGAAGGAAAGAAGTTGAGCGAGAAATTAATCGCGTCCGGCAAAGCGCTCGACAAATTTCGCCAGATGGTCGAACTGCAGGGCGGAGATCCGCGAGTGATCGACGATCCAGAGAAATTGCCGCAGGCGCAACACACGCTGACACTTTCGAGCCCGTGTAGCGGATATCTCTCGTCTGTACAGTGCGAGCAGGTTGGCACAGCCTGTGTAATTCTCGGCGGCGGTCGAGAACGAAAAGAAGATTCGGTCGATCCCGCGGTGGGCATCGTGCTGCACAAAAAAGTTGGAGACAACGTTTCGGTTGGCGAACCGCTGGCGACGGTTCATTACAACGAGGAATCGCTCGCTCATCGTGCGACGAAACTACTTGTGCAAAGCTATCGGATCACTGATTTTCCTGCACACGAGAAAAGACCACTGATTCGTCGCGTGATCGCAAGCCCGGGAGAGAAAAACTGAATGGGACGCTACACCGGCATACTCGGTCTCTTAGCAATGCTCGCTTTAGCCTATGTTTTTTCGACGAATCGTCGCGCGATTCGCCTGAAAACGGTGGCCTGGGGGTTAGGCCTGCAGTTTGCTTTCGCCATACTCGTATTGCGGATCGACGCTGGGCGGCGGCTCTTCCAAAAGGCCGGCGACGTAGTGAGCCGCCTGCTTGGCTACTCATTTGTCGGTTCACAATTCGTCTTCGGCGACCTTGGGAAACAAGGTTCGCATCTCGGCTTCTATTTTGCCTTTCAGGTACTGCCGGCGATTATTTTCATCTGCGCATTTTTCGCCGTGCTTTATCACTTCGGAATCATGCAGCTCATCATCAAAGGGGCTGCTTGGCTAATGACCCGGGTGATGGGCGCAAGCGGTGCAGAATCGCTCAATATCGCCGCCAGCATTTTCATGGGACAAACGGAAGCCCCAGTCACCATCCGGCCATTTCTTCCTGATCTTACGCACTCAGAACTCATGACCGTAATGACGAGTGGCATGGCCCACGTCTCCGGGGGAATCATGGCGGCGTACATTGCATTCGGGATAGAACCGAAACATTTGTTGAGTGCGGTGATCATGACGGCACCAGGAACCCTGTTGATGGCGAAGATGCTCGTGCCTGAGACCGAGCAGCCGAGAACCGCTGGGCGGGTTGTTATGCCGGAAGGCGAAGAGCAGTCCGAAAAAGAAGAGAATCTGCTTGGCGCGGTCGCCCGGGGAACGACTGACGGCCTACACATGGCTTTGAATATTGCCGCCATGCTGATTGCCTTCTTGGCGCTGATCGCGCTGGCGGACGGCATTCTCGCCGGAATACACCATTGGGTGGCATGGTTTCCAGAG
Organism: Candidatus Deferrimicrobiaceae bacterium; assembly: GCA_035654555.1. Classification (GTDB taxonomy): domain Bacteria; phylum Acidobacteriota; class Terriglobia; order Terriglobales; family Acidobacteriaceae; genus Sulfotelmatobacter. The sequence goes on from DASRWO010000116.1 coordinate 2,178, forward strand.
AGTCTGGAAAAGATTTTCGGAGCTGTCTTCGCGCCGGTTGCTTGGGTGATTGGCGTGCCCTGGCACGACTGCGGTGTGATTGGAACCTTGCTCGGTACCCGTATGGTGCTCAACGAACTCGTCGCGTTTTCCATGCTCGGACCGATGAAGGCCGCGCTCGACCCGCGCTCATTTACCATCGCGACATTCGCTCTTTGCGGTTTTGCAAATCTCAGCTCCATCGGAATCCAAATTGGCGGTATCGGTGCGCTCGCACCAAATAAAAAGAGTGAACTGGCGAGGCTCGGGATTCGCGCGATGCTC
>DASRWO010000117.1:0-18783 GCA_035654555.1 Candidatus Deferrimicrobiaceae bacterium
TCTCGTAATTTTCGCGACCGCTGCGAAACCTTGACGCGAGCTTTCCGGCCAGTGCTGGCCTCGGTACAAAATCCGTCGGTAAAACCTTCGTCCGACGATTTTCGAGCGCTTCAGGAACAGATCTACCTGCTCTCGGGAGAACTGGGAGAGACTTGTACAACTTTCAGCGAACCTCATAAGTTGCCTCAGGTTCGCACTGCGCACGGCACCATCATTCCGAGAGTAGCGGCGCTAGCAGAGGATTACCTCGGAGCAATCGGATATCAGTTCACTCAAGAAAGTTTTGCTTCTTATATTCAAGCCTTCCAGCAAGTCACTGTGCTGAAGATGGCAGAGATCTGGATGCTGGTGCCCGTGATGAAACTGGTGCTGATGGAGCACATCGCGGAACTGGGCCGCCGGTTGCTGGAAGATCCCTCGGGATCCTATGCCGTACGGGACGCGATCCGCGGATTGCAGGAGATCAAACAAACTCCCTGGAAAGATGTGACCGAGCCGCTAATCCTGTTTGACCGCGTTCTGCGCGACGATCCTGCGGGAGCTTATCCGCGGATGGACTACGAAACTCGCGAGCAATACCGGCAGCAAGTGGTCAAGATCGCCGATCGCAGCGATTGCTCGGAGATGAGAGTTGCCAGCGAAGTGCTCGCATTGGCGCGAGAGGCGCAGCAGCATCCGAACCCGGATCCGCGTGTGACTTTGCGCGATTCGCATGTGGGATCGTATCTGGTAGCGGAGGGAATGGGAGTTCTCAGAGAGAGAGCGGGATTCCACCCTCCTCTGGCCCAGCGGTTGCGAACTTTCTTGCTTCAACATCCCGATGAGCTCTATCTGCCGGGAATTGCCGCGCTTACTTTCGCGATCGTTTCGGGCGTGGTCCTGCTGTTGACGCCACCGACTACTTCTCTATGGCTGGTTTTGCTGGCGATTCTGGCTGTTTTGTTGCCGGGTTCGCAAAGCGCGGTGCAGATCATGAACTACGTGGCTACCCTGCTGCTACCGGCGCAAACTCTGCCCAAGCTGGATTTTTCGGAGGGGATTCCGAACGATTGCGTCACCTTGGTGGCGATTCCCACCGTGCTTATGAATGAAAAGCAGGTCCGCAGGCTGGTGGATGATTTGGAGGTTCGGTATCTGGGTAACCAGGATGCCAACATTCACTATGCGCTGCTCTCCGATCTTCCCGATTCTCCGTTTGAACCGCGGGAAGATAACATCCTGGTGGATTTGGCCGCGGATCTGGTACTCAGGCTAAACGAAAAATACGCCGGCGAGGGGATGGGCTCTTTCTTTTTGTTCCATCGCCATCGTGTGTATAACCCGCGCGAACGGCTATGGATGGGGTGGGAGCGCAAGCGCGGCAAATTGATGGATCTGAATAATCTGCTGCGCGACAAGTTTGACAGCTTCCCGGTGAAGGTGGGAGATCTTTCGACGCTTCCGAATATTCGTTTTGTCATCACTCTGGATTCCGATACCGAACTTCCCCGTGGATCAGCGGCGCGGATGGCAGGGACGCTGGCGCATCCATTGAATCAGGCGATCATCGATCCGGATAAAGGCATCGTAGTTGCGGGGTATGGAATTTTGCAGCCGAGAGTGGGAGTGAGCGTACAGAGTTCGGCGCGATCAAGATTGGCCAGCATTTATTCCGGACAGACCGGGTTTGACATTTACACGCACGCCACATCGGATGTGTATCAGGATCTCTACGGCGAAGGCATTTTTGTCGGTAAAGGGATCTATGAAGTGGATACGCTGCAGCGCGTTCTTGCCCGGCGGTTCCCGCGGAATGCTCTGCTGAGCCATGACCTGGTCGAAGGCGCGTATGCCCGTGCAGGGCTGGTCAGCGATATCGAAGTCATCGAGGACTATCCTTCGCATTACAGCGCGCACAACCGGCGGAAGCATCGCTGGATGCGGGGCGATTGGCAGATTGCAGGATGGCTGCTTCCGCTGGTCCCTGAGGAATCCGGTCAGCGGGTGCCGAATCCTTTGTCCGTGGTTTCGAGATGGAAGATTCTGGATAATCTGCGACGAAGTTTGGTGGAACCTGCCACCTTCGCTCTTTTTCTGTTGGGCTGGTTATGTCTTCCGGGCAGAGCAGGAGCATGGACTACAGCGACCGTTACTATTTTGTTTTTGCCGGCGCTGTGTCAATTCGTAGTCGAGTTCGTGAAGGCGACGACCCTGGGAAAAAGTGCAACCGTCCGCGACGCGTTCAACTCATTTCTAAACACCAGTATTGCGAATTTGCTGACGATTACATTCCTCGCTCACCAGGCGTTGTTATCGCTGGATGCAGTGGTGCGGACCATGGTGCGGCGCTTAATTACGCGGCAAAGATTGTTGCAGTGGGAAACGGCTGCTGAGGCGGAGCTTGCGGGAGACAAGCGTACGACGCTCGATATTTACTTGAACTGGACGCCGGTGCTGGCGGTGGGAGTATTTCTCCTGGTCTGGCTGGTGCGGCGTGGAGCGCTTCTCGCGGCGTTGCCGATTCTTCTGCTATGGGCCATCAGCAAACCGATGTCTGTTTGGCTGAACCGGCCGCCTCGGGCTCCGCGGAAAGAGACGTCGGACCGCGATCACTGGTTGCTGCATGAGGCCGCGCTCCGAACCTGGCGCTACTTCGATGAGTTCAGTACCGAAGAAAACCACTGGCTGATTCCGGATAATGTTCATGAAGAAAACACCAAGGTCGCGCCTCGCATTTCAACCACAAACCTGGGCCTTCTGCTGAATTCCCGGCAGGTGGCTTGTGAGTTCGGTTATCTCACGGTGGCGGAATTCGTACAGCAGACCCTTCGGACGCTGGAGACAGTTTTGAAACTGCCGCGGCATCGCGGCCACTTGCTGAACTGGTATGACACGAGCACGCTGGCTCCGCTGAATCCGGCTGTCGTATCCAGTGTCGACAACGGCAATTTGATAGCTTCGCTCTGGACGCTGCAGCAGGGAGCGCTTGATCTACTGAAACGGCGCCTGTTCCCGCGAGAGTTGGCGGAAGGATTGCTGGATCATCTTTATATATTGAGCAGCTTGGGAGCTTTGCCGCGACGGAAATTCTCGGTAATGGAAACGGCACTCAAGCAGCGCGACGGTTTGCAATATCTTTTGGACATTCCCGACGCAGATCTGAAAGACCTGCAACAGCCGGATGCGAGTTCGAAAGAGAGTGCGAAAGAAGGTTCGAATCAGAGTGATGTGCGTTGGTGGCAGGAGAAAGCAAAGGAGCGCATCCGGCAGGCTTGCCGGGCGGCGCAAATTTATGCGCCCTGGCTGCTGCCGGAATATGCGGCGGTCAAAAATGACCCGGCAGTTTTCCCGCAGGGCAAAAGAACGCCCGCGCTGGAACAGATGCCGCTCTACATCGATCGTCTGGCGCTTCAACTGGGAGCGGCAATTCATTCCAAGGGTGCAGGCGTGCCCAACAAGTTGTACGGTGAATTGCTCGATTTGCTTCCTGAGGTACGCTCCCGCACCGTCCGTCTGATTGAGGACCTTAAAAACATTTCTGATCAGGCGGGAACGCTGGCCGACGAGATGGATTTTTCTTTTATGCTGAATCCCGGCAGGAAGCTGTTATCGGTCGCGTTCGAAGTGGAGAAGGAGCGGAATCATCCTGCATGTTATGACCTTCTGGCGAGCGAGGCCCGCATCGCTTACTTTGTTGCCATTGCCAAGGACGATATCCCGCAGGAAAGCTGGTTCCAACTCGGCCGGCCTCCCATGGTGGATGAAGGAGTTCCCGGTCTTCTTTCATGGACCGGAACCATGTTCGAATACCTGATGCCCGCGTTGTGGATGCGCTTGTATCCCAATACGCTGCTGGAACGATCGGCTGAAGTGGCGGTGCGGACCCAGCGGGTTTATGCCGCAAGAAAAAAAGTTCCCTGGGGCATCTCCGAATCGGCCTCGGCGACGATGGATGCAGAAGGCAATTACTTTTATTTTGCCTTCGGCGTTCCGCAGTTGGCGATTCACAAACCGGAGCAGGAAGGGCCGGTGATCTCGCCCTATTCAACTTTTCTGGCTCTGGATGTTGAGCCCGCCGCAGCGATGCGAAATCTGCGCGGCATGCAGCGCAAGCAATGTTTGGGTTCTTACGGATTTTACGAGTCGTTGGATTACAGCAAGTCGCGTCGCAGGTCGCGCTCTCGGGGATTTGAGATTGTGCGTTGCTGGATGGCGCACCATCAGGGCATGAGCCTTCTTGCCATGGCAAATTTTCTTCACGATAAAGTCGTACAAGATTGGTTTCACAGCCATCCGCGAGTGCAGGCTACGGAACTTCTGCTGCAGGAAAAGCCGGCCGCCCGGGTGAGTGTGCCAAAAGCCCGCGCCGAAGTGGCGTGAACCATGCTGAAGGACCGATGCTGAAAGATCATCGGCCAGCCCTTACATCGATGCAAAGTTGCCGCGGTCTCATTCTCGCAGCTCTTCTGACGGTCTCCCCGGTCTTCTTCTGGTCAACCGTCTCCCCGCTTCATGCTCAAACCGCGGCTGGCAATGCGGATGTAATCGTGGTTGACGCGAAAGCAGCAGCGCATCCCTTCCCGCACTTTTGGGAAAAAATGTTTGGGTCAGGACGCGCAATCCTGAGCTTGCAAGAGAACTATCGCGAGGATTTGCGCGCTGTAAAGAAGGTTACCGATTTCAACTATGTTCGCTTTCATGCCATTTTGGATGATGAAGTTGGCGTCTACAGCGAAGATGCCAAGGGGAACGCGGCCTATAACTTCTCTTACATCGACCAAATCTATGACGGCCTGCTGGCGTCCGGTGTGCGTCCGTTCGTTGAGATCAGCTTTATGCCCAATCAACTGGCGGCGAGCCACACTTTGCAGGCTTTCTGGTATCACCCCAATGTTTCTCCTCCGAAAGATTGGCGGCGCTGGGATAATCTGGTTGCGGCGTTTGCTCAACATCTGGTGGAGCGATACGGGATCGACGAAGTTTCGCAATGGTATTTCGAAGTCTGGAATGAACCAAATCTTGATTTCTGGGCGGGACAACCGAGGCAGGAGACTTACTGGGAGTTGTACGACCACACAGCGGCGACGATTAAGAGAGTGGGTTCACGGTTGCGCGTGGGCGGACCTGCCACTGCGCAAGCCGCCTGGGTTGACGCGTTCATCAGGCACTGTACCGAAAAACAGATTCCACTGGATTATGTTTCGACCCACGTCTATGCCAATGACATGGCACAGGACGTTTTCGGAACGCAGGAGAACATCCCGCGCGACCGGATGGTGTGCCGCGCAGTCGATAAAGTGCACGGACAGATCAAATCTTCGAGCATGCCGAACCTTCCGCTAATCTGGAGCGAGTTTAACGCCAGCTACAAGAATGAGACTGACGTTACCGACTCAATTTATATGGGTCCGTGGATGGCGGATACGATAAGGCAGTGCGATGGTTTAGTGGACGTGATGTCTTACTGGACTTTCTCCGACGTGTTCGAAGAGCAAGGCGTGGTGAAAATGCCGTTTTACGGCGGCTATGGCCTGATCGCCGAGGACGATATCCCCAAGCCTGCTTTCAACGCTTTCGCTTTGCTGCACAAACTAGGGGACGAACGGATTCAGCTCGATTCCGACTCCGCCCTGCTTACGCGGCGAAAGGATGGGACCTTAGTTTTGGCGGTGTGGAACTATGCTCCGCCGGAACAATCGGGTTCGGCAAGAAACGTTACGCTGCGATTTCAGGGTACGAGCGCGAAGAGAGCTTACGTTTCACGCGTGGATGCTGCGCATGGGGATGTTCACGGAGTTTACGAGAAAATGGGGAGTCCACGTTATCCCACGCAGAAACAGATTCTCGAACTCCGACGGGCCGCAGAACTTGCTGCACCGGAGGCCGATCGTGTTGAGCATGGGGAGTTCACGATCACGCTTCCAAGCCACGGACTGGCAGTGATCGAACTGAAGTAAAGAACACCGGAACACCCGCGCTTGCGGTTTGTCGTTTACGGTTTATCATTTTACGGTTTGTCAGGGTTGATATTTCTTAAAGCCGGCGCGATCCATGCCACGCTGGGCTTCCTGATTCTTCATGAACGTATTCCATACGAAGCCGGTGCGAACATTTTCTGCCATGAGCATGGAAATACCTACATCGATGCCGATGGTGTCGCTGTCATACCAGTTTTTCAGCGGGTTGAAGGCATTGATAAACCCGTAGCGTCCCCAGGCCTGACCGTATCGGTCTTTTATATTTCTCAACACGCGCATGACGGGCTGCGGCATAAAAGGCAAGGAACCAGCCGAGGCGCTGGGAACAATGGTGCCATCGATCGGCCCCATCATGGGGGGTCCTCCCCAGATCACGTAGCCTCTTTGCGAGTCAGAAGCGGAGATGCCCCAGAGATCGTCGCTGTAATCGGAAAATGTTTTGCCCAGTTCCAGACAAAAGTGGCGATGAGCGTCGGTCGCCAGCATCGAGTTCTCGAAATAATCGGCGTACTGGTCGCGTTTCCCGCGAAAATCAAACCAGGCCTGCGAGTACTGATGCACGAACAAGGGCGCGAAGGAACCGATGTAGCGAATCCCGTCATATTCGAACCTGGTTCGCTTCCAGGCGTTCCAGGCGCTCGCCGGCAGGGGGTAAGGGAGCGAGCCCAAGCCGAGCAGATAGATCATCATCATCTCGCTGTAGTAATCCCAGCGATAGGGGAGAAAACCAAATTCCGGGGTCCAGCCGTGCGGCAATAACGAGGTGTCTTCCGAGAGCCAGCTCCAATCGACGCGGTTGAATATTTCATAAGCCAGCAGGCTGATTTCGGAATGCTCTTCGAAGTGTCTGCGGCAGGTGAGAAGGCCGCAGAGCAGAATGGAGGTATCGACCGAAGAAACTTCGGAATCCCAAACACGCTCGCCAGTGTTGATGTCGGCAAAATGGTAGAAGAAGCCGCGATGCGTGGGCATCTTTTTCCAAAGAAAGCGGAGCGTGGCCAACACGCGGTCCCGGACGTCAGAAGAAGAAACGAACCCTCGCTGCTGCCCGATGCACAGAGCGGTCAGGCCAAACCCGGTTGCAGCGATACTGGCCACAATCGAGTTATCGTCCTTTGCAACATTGCATCGGTCTCGTATCAAGCCGGTTTGGGGGCTGGCCTGATCCCAGAAATATTGGAAGTTTCTCTTCTCCATCTCTTGCAGGAAGTCGTCATCTTCCTGGGAGAGGCCGTTCGGCAGCGGCGAAGGCTGGGAAGTTTCCGGGGTCTGGGCTGGCGAAGTTAAGGAAAATAATGGGCGATGGCCCAGGGCACCCAGGAGGCCTACTCCTCCGACTTGTAAAAGCAGTTCTCTTCGCGAAAGGCGGTTTGTGATTGATTTTTTTTCGTCCATGCGTGCTCAGTTTAGTTTAGACGATTCAGTCCTTATGTGCGGAAGGCTGCCGGCGCCTATTGGGCGTTCCGTGCAAGGAGATGGACAAAAAACTTGCCGCGAGAAAAATGGGTCCGAGAATGTTAAAACATAAGAGAAAGCAATGAGCAAAGGCAAGACCATCGCAATATGGGCAGTCGTGACTGTGGCTATTCTGGGAGCAGGGGCGGCGATTGCCCTGCTGCATCGTCGACAACCCGTAACGTTGCGCGGAGCGGTGTTGCGGCAGGATCCCGACCCCAACCGGCAGTTGCCGTTGTCAGACGTACAAATAACGGCGATCAATACCTTGGGGAGCGCGACCTCCAAGTCTGATGCTTCGGGCTTGTTTACTTTGAAGCTGCCTATAGGCCTGCGGCGCCGTCAGCAGGTGATTCTCACCCTCCGCCGTGAAGGCTATCAACCACTGAATGTGAATGATTTTATCGGCGACAAAATCTACGTGGAGCGGATGATTCCTGTCCATCAGAATACGATGGCGGAATCGCGCACGGGATCGGCCATCTCAAATACTCGCATACGTTACTCGGTAAAGGCCACGACGGACGCTGATGTGGGCAGCGCGGTAAAAACTTTCCAGATCGTGAACAAGGGAAATACGCCCTGTAACAATCAACCTCCGTGCGCTCCCGGAGGCAAATGGAAGGGTACGATTGGCTCCCTGTCGCTCGATGCCGGGGAAGGAAACGAGTTCCGAAACGCGAGAGTATCGTGCATCGCCGGGCCGTGCCCCTTCACCAAAATCGAAGTTGAAAATTTTTCGCAGGACCGCCGCAAATTCAACGTTTCGGTTCTCAACTGGTCGGACACGGTTACATTCCTGTTGGAGGCGGAAGTGGTCCATCCCATGACCAGCGACATGGTGCGCGAAACTTACCCGGTCATTTTTGGACGAGCCTTGAACTTCAGTCTGCCGGCTTCGGCCGAGGGGCCCAGCATTGAAGCCGAGGTTCAGGGAGATCCAATCGTTTTTCCCCTGGGGCCGGACTTGTTCTTGCGGTGGGCGGACTGCCATATGGTGGTGGACCGGGATCAATCGAAGAACTATCGATGCGAACTTAAGCCGGGTTACCAGTTCCGCTAGAGTCGATCTTCTGATGCAAAAGGCTCTACAGTAAGACGTGTGGGGGCACTAGAGCGAAACCGCACTCCGACTTCGGGCGAAACCCGTATTGCGACTCGGGACCCAAGAGCCGAAAATTGGTTCGAGTCAGAGGGGCTTATGGCGTTTCTCAACACATACCGAAGCGGTGAATTGGTGCCGGCGTCCGGCTCTTACGCTGCTTTGCATTCCACGCCGCACCGGCTTCCAGAACGATCGGTGCACATCGAGGGAGACAAATTTGAAGAGTGCAGGATGTGCCCTCTGGGCGTGCTCTACCGGTTGGAGCAATCCGGGGTGCAATGGCCGCTGTACGCCCATCCGCGATTGGAAGCTATGGCGCTCTGTTAGATTTCTGCTCGGAAGAGTCTCCGGTCTCTTCTTACCGCTTTCTGCTGAATCACATCGATATTCCGCAGAACAGCAATCAGCAACTGATCCCGCAAAAACAAATGGCCCACAGGCTGTAAGGCCTGCGGGCCATCCGGTGGACTGTTTGGGATTGACCAAGAGGTGGTCACTCTACGTGGCCTCTCACGGCAACTCCCGGGTCTGGGATTCAAGATCAGGAGCCTAACGCTCCCCATCGAAGTTCCGACGCGACCAACGCGGAACTTCATCCCTACTCACCGGTTAGTGTGCGGGCTGTAGCTCCCGGCGCATGCTAATCGAATCCGCACCCTGGAGCCCCGCTTAGAGCAACCGCCCTAAGTCTCAGCCACCTCACCTGGTCTTAGACTCCCACAACATTCACCACTACTGTCAGAACTTGTCATTCGACCACCTCCTTCCCGGTGTAATTGCAGATTAAAACGAAGTCCGGGGGTAAGTCAAACGGCAAGAAGGCGAGTGTTGCGGGTCTTGATTCCAGATGTTCCAACCGCCGATCATTCGACCTCACGCGAGATTTCCGTGGCCAGCTGCGATTGAAATTCACCGCTGATTCTTTTCAATCGGGCCAGGCTTTTTCCTGCTTGCTGGCCAAACTCGGCAAGTTTTTTGGGTCCGAAAATAACCAAGCCTAAGAGCCCCAGGAACAATATTTCCGAGAAGCTCACGCCTTTCCCTCCGGAGTTTTCACCGGCTGGACGTTCGGCTCCGGGGAGTCCACCTTTCCTTGCATGGCGGCCTTGAAGCCGCGTATACCTTCGCCCATTCCTTTTCCGAGTTCGGGCAATTTCTTAGGACCGAAGACAAGCAGAGCGATTCCGGCGATGATCATCAAGTGCATGGGTTGAAATAAGCCTTCGAACATTGGTATTCCTCCAATCGACGGTGAGCGAGCCAAGTAGCGAATTGGAAAGCAGGCGCCGTGACTTACGATCTGGCCTCGGCGCCCGGTGCTGCGAATCGTGTGAAGAGAGCCTTCCCCCGAAGGGCTTGCACGCGATTTGCGCAATGCCTAGAACCCGCGTTGAGCCGAGTCTGCTTGATTGGCCAGCGTAGCGAGCTGGCTGAAGAATGCCGGGGATTGGCCGATGAACAGGCCCATATCGGTCAGGAAACTGACCACCCCCTTGGCAAATCCTTGCGGATTCGTGGGACGAATTACGGCGCAATGAGGAAGACTTGCACTGATGAATTCGCAGGGAACCGGAAAGATCAGGTTAGTTTGCAGCGCTGGGTTGAACGTCTTGTCGAAGTTCGGGAAGGTAATTCCAGTATCGGGATCGGTCAAAGGAGCTAGCGGTGGTTGCACACTATTTCCGGAGAAATCGACCCACTCGAGGAAGTGAGCGACTTCATCTCCTCCAATGCTGACCACGATTTTCAAAACTTCCACATTCTTGGCTTTCTGTGCCATGGCCGAATAGAGAGAGCTGCCACCTTGTTCGATGGCTCCAAAGTGAAAAGCCGCGGTGTTGGCGATGGCTTGAACGTGTTTCGTGGGTTCGAAATCTGCATTGGTTCGAGGAATGGCGGTTACATTGACCAGCTCGACGGCTTGCGGGAAAGTGGCGCCAAAATCTGGATTTTGCGAGCTGCGATAGCGCGTGTACCAACTGGTGTCCACGGTGAGATTCATTAAATTGGTAAGGCGCCCAATCTGCTCGGCTCCCTTTGCCTGGCTGCTGGGCAGAGTACGAAATTCATCGAAGTCCACCGGCTCTACGCCTTTGGAAATCAAATAGGCGTTCAGAAATTCCGCGTGGCTCTGCTCATCGAGAGTGTTGCTGCTGATGTATTGCGGCCCGTCGGAATCGAGGTTCATGAAAGCCGACTGATAGGTGTTCATGGGTTTAAAGGGGGCTGTTTCCACCGGGACTTGGCCGGGTGTGAGGCCGCCGAGTTCGGCATACTGCTGCCAGAGATCGGCCTCAATGAGCTCGGCCGCCGCGAGAAATCGAAGGATGGCAATATCCCCCTTTGAGATGCTTGAGCTGCTGGTTTCCTGCGCGAATGCGGGTAATCCGCTGCCCAGGATACCGGCGCCTACGGTCGCCACGGCTCCGGCGACCATGCTGTTCTTGAGAAATGTGCGCCGATTGGCGGCACGTTCCAGAACTTCTGTGAGTTGTTTCATAATTTTCTCTCCTGAACCGTATTTCCTGCGTCGGATCACGGTGTAAGGCAGAGTAGCGCGCGGCCGATTGAGCTCCTGTCATCGGGGCGTCAAAGCTTTGTAACTTCTTGGTGTAGTTGTCTCTTCGAATTACTGAGATCGGGATCGAACCGGAATTCGCGCCTTGATCCTGAACAACAGCCTAGAGCATGTATTCCCACGCTATAATTAGATCCTTACAACCCTTTACTCACATTTTGCGTGACCACTTGCAACCCGCTCGCGTCCCTCCGTGTTCTTATTCGGTTGGCGATCAAACCGCCGTTAAGGCAATTCAAAACGTTAGGCTGATTCTAGGGGTGTGGGCGGTGCGAGGGCTGTTTGCGAAAGGAAAAAACCTCGAAATGACTCGTCCGGCTGTAGCAACGATTGCTCTGATGGCCCTGATTAGTTCGTTGGCTTTTGCTCAGGATGCAAACCCCAAAGTGCAAGTGTTTGGCGGGTATTCCATGGTACACGCGGGTAACGGCTCTTTTAGTGCCGCGACGCTGGATTTCGACTTGCGCGAGCAGAACAGCCCGTTTGGAATTGCATCTTTTTTCCCTGGTTGGAATGCGGAGGGGCAGTACAACATCAAGCGCTGGTTTGGGATCGTTGTGGACGCGAGCGGGCGCTACGGCTCACCCATTACGGAGATCAGGGGCGACCAACTCACAGGACTTCCCAAGCTAACCGGCTACACACTTATGGTCGGGCCCTCGTTTTCGTTCAAGAATAAAACCAAGTTCACTCCTTTCGCACATGCACTGTTTGGCTATGACCGTATCAGCCTGAGTTCGAGCACGATCACCGGCGTGTCGTCTCCAGTAACCTCTGTGGCAACAACTTATACGGATGCGGCCGTGGCCTTGGGAGGCGGGGTGGACTTCAATGTGTCGCGGCGTTTCGCGCTTCGGCTGGCCCAGTTGGACGACCTTCACACGACGCACAACTTTAATCAGTTCTACGGCAGCGCATATCCAACCGGGATATTCGAAGGGCTCCCTACCAAGGAAAACAACTTTCGGATGTCCGCGGGAATCATTGTGAAGTTTTGAATTTCCGCTAAGGCAGGCCAAAGGCATAGACGGCACTGCCCGCCGCGATTGCTACGTATTCTTTTCCCTCCACGGCGAAAGCGATGGGAGCAGCGTAGACGGCGCCACCCATTTGAAAATGCCACAGCGGCTTGCCCGAGGCGGCATCGAGAGCAATGAAATTTCCCTCCGCATCGCCCGTGAATACGAGACCGCCTGCCGTCGCCAGCACGCCTGACCAGGTCGGTGATGTGTGCTCGAACTTCCACTTGATCTCTCCGGTCGTGGGATCGATCGCTTTCAGAAATCCGCGATAGGGCTCGGCTTCTTCTGACGGGAAATATGCGCTGCCATAATAGGCATGGCCCGCTTCGTACGGCTGTGGAGCGGTGCTGAAAATATCGCACTGATCGCGCGCCGTCACGTAGAACAGCGATGTCTGCTGATCGTATGCAGGCGCCATGAAGTTCGTTGTGCCCAGTGCACCGGGACAGATTGTGTGGCCTTCGTGGGTGGGCGACGCTTCCTTGTTCGCCACAGGTCTGCCCTCGGCATCTTTCGAATCGCTCCAGGTCGTCTTGCCATAAGCTCTCGTCAAAACAAGTTTGCCGGTCGCACGGTCGATGACATAGAAGTAACCGTTGCGGTTGGCTTGCGCGATCAGATGCTTGCCGCCGGAATCGAGGATCACCGGAACCTGGGTGGCGTCCCAGTCATGCTCGTCGTGTTTGGTGAACTGGAAATACCAGTTCATTTTTCCAGAGTCGGCGTTCAGCGCGAGGAGCGAATTGCTGTAGAGATTATCTCCGGCGCGACCTTCGCCGCGATTGGATGGCGCCGGATTTCCCGTGGGCCAGAAAATCTGATTGGTGGCGGCATCGTAGGTTCCGGTATTCCAGGCGGGAGCGCCACCAATTTTCCAGGAATCGCCCTCCCAGGTTTCGTGACCCGGCTCACCCGGGCCAGGAACGGTATAAAAACGCCACTGGCGGTCGCCAGTGCCGGCGTCATAGGCATCGATGAAGCCTCGCACGCCGTACTCGCCTCCCGAGACGCCGATAACGATAAGGTTTTTCACTGCGAGCGGTGCGACGGTGAAACTGTATCCCTTCTGATAGTCGGCTGCGACAACATCCCAAACCACGTTCCCCGTTTTAGAGTCGAGCGCGATCACGTGCGCGTCGAGTGTTCCGAGGAAAACTTTGTCGCCCAGGATGGCCAGGCCACGATTCACCCGTCCACAGCAGGGACGAATGTCGCCGGGGAGCTGGTGTTGATACATCCAGATTGGGCGGCCGGTGCGGGCGTCGAGAGCGAACGCGCGATCGTCTTGCGCGGTAGCGTAAAGAATTCCATCGACCACAAGAGGCGTGGTCTCAAGCTTTCCGGTCGCTCCGGTTTGGTAGACCCACTTGGCAACCAGGTTGTGCGTGCTGGCGACGTTGATCTGATCGAGCGGAGTGAAGCGGCGCCCGGAGTAATCGCCGGAATATGTTAGCCAGTTCTGCGGCTCTTTTGCCGCATTGAGAAGACGATCGAATGTGACTTGCGCATAAGCTTCGGTCACACATGATGCTGCGAACAGAATCGCTAGAATTCTTCCGATCCTGGGCATCCGCGAGACCGTCATTTCGCCCCCACGCTGGTCAGGTAAGCAACAATATCTTCCAGATCTTTATCGCTCAAAGCGTCAGCATTGTAGGGCGGCATCAACGACTCCCGGCTTTTCTGAAAGGAACGAAGCCTGTCTTTTTCCAGCAGGTAGATTTGCTCGCTCGTGTCGATCATCTGCACGGTGAAGTTGTCCTCGTTCAATGCCACGCCTTTGATTTGCTTTCCATCCGCAGTCACGACTGTGATGGTCGCATACTCCTGGGGAAACTCCTTGGTCGATTCGGTCAATCCCCAGGCGAGCCGGCGGCTGGGATTGCGCACCGAATCGATGATGGCCGCCGGGGTTCGGGATCCGCCCACAGCTGTGAGGTCGGGACCTACTCGTCCGCCCTTGCCTTCGATCATGTGGCAGAGCGAGCAATTCGCGTCGCCGTAGAAAAGTTCTTTGCCGTGGGCGGCATTGCCAATGGGATGGGCCGGAGCTTTTACCTCCACGCTGCGGATGTAGGTGACGATTTGCCAGATCTCTTCGTCCGTCATGCCGACGCCTTGGCCATTGGTTCCGTTAGCAGGCATGGCTGTGCCGGGAATGCCGTTGCTGATTACCTGAAACAGCTCCGCGTCGGAGTGCGCATGCTTTTTTTGAGCCCGCGTCAGGTCGGGACCGCGGCCGCCTCCGTGGGCTCCGAGCCCGTGGCAGAGAGCGCAATTGATGCGGAACTCATACTCGCCGGCTTTTGCTGCCTTGGTGTCACCGGCATAGGGTTTGTGATCGTCCGCAGCCAAAGTCGGAGCGAATGCAACCACCATCACCAGGATTACGATCGACCACGAGTTTGAGATTAAGCGCGGGCTCGCGGGCTGGGTGCGGAGAAAATATTCTGGTTTTTTATCGGACATTGGTCGGTGAATTTTCGGGTGCGGCAATTCCATTCGTTGATGGCGAATCGAATCGAGCGCCACGGCAAAAAGAAAAGACAACGGATAGTACCATTGCGCAAAACTGTGGCGCTAAACAAATTCTCAGGAACGATGCCGAGATGCGTCGCGCGTTCGCACGTGCTCGGCACGAAAGCCGATTCCGATCACGCGCGCCGGAATCCGGCGCAGGAATGTCCAATGCTGCATCAGCTTTAACGGCCAGGGAACGGCAAGCGCATGGCTAGTAGATAGAACGCGCTTGATCACGGCGTTTTGTATCAGGATCTGAAGTCTCTGGGTTGCGCGGGTGGGAAATTCTCTTCGGCGCTGGACCGCCTCAAGATCATGAGCGCCCGGGCTGCCGTCCGCCAGCTTCGCCGCCAGAATATTGGCTGCGGCCACTGCATCCTGGATTGCGAGATTGATTCCCACTCCGCCGACGGGCGACATTGCATGCGCAGCGTCACCAATACAGAGAAGCCCCGGACGCGACCATCGCATCAGCCGGTCCACCTTTACCGTGAGAAGGCTTACGTCGTTCCAGTCACGGAGTTCGTTCACGCGGCCACTTAAGGAAGGCTCCAACTTGACGACGTCCCGCCGAAATTGTTCTATGCCACGGTTACGAAATTCATCGGCGGCGCCCTTGGGGATGATAAAGGCGCACTGCCAGTAATCCTCACGATCGATCATGATGAACATCTTGCCGGGTTCGACGTGGCCGAGAGATTGAGTCGTATCACTGGGAAGCCGGCTGAATCTCATCCAAAAGACATCCATGGGAGCTCCCTGGTCCATCACTCGCAACCCGGCTCGCTCGCGCACGATTGAATGCCGGCCATCGGCTCCAATCGTCAGCCTGGCACGAATGTCGATCGATCCGTCAGGAGTGCCAGCCGTCGCGCCAATGATGCGGCCATTCTCCTCGAACAGGCCGGTCACATCAGCCTGCATTCTGATCTGAAACTGGGGATAGCGTCTGCCCTGTTCGACGAGAAAGTTTAGAAAATCCCATTGCGGCATGAGAGCGAGAAACTTGCAGTGAGTCGCAAGATGACTGAAGTCGGCGATCTTGAACTGCGCCTTGCCAATCTGCCCGGCAAGTTCCCGCAACTCCTGATGGGGGTGTCTCAGGAATTCCTCGAGAAGACCGAGTTCGTACATAAGCTCCAGAGTGGAAGGGTGAATCGTATCTCCGCGAAAGTCGCGCAGAAAATCTCGATGCTTTTCAAGGACGATAACCGGCACACCCGCGCGCGCCAGGAGAAATCCCAGCATCATTCCTGCCGGGCCTCCGCCCGCAATGCAGCACCCGGTTTCGATGGTCGTGCTCACGGTTTCCGTATGCCCGGTCTTGAACCCAGAGTTTCCAGCCACGACTCTGCCGTACATGGCCGCCGGGTATCTGGGAGCCAGCCTAAAGGCTCAATAGACTTAAAAGTCCCCTACCTTGCAGCCGATCTTCACTTAGGTGGCGGGCTTTTTATCCGTAGGCTCTTAAGTAACTGATAAATCAGCCCTTCCAGTGGAACGCATGGGGCTGGGCGAGGCCCAGGTGGGCTAGCACGCGATAAGCAAACTCGCGAGCCATGTCATCTAAGCTGGCCGGTCGATAGTAATAGGCCGGAATGAGAGGAAAGATGGTCGCCCCGGCATCGGCGGCGCGGTAAAGGTTGCGGATGTGGATTTTGTTGAGTGGCGTTTCGCGGACACAAAGGACGAGCGGACGCTTCTCTTTGAGAGAGACATCGGCCGCGCGCTCGATCAGGTGCGAGGCGATGCCGTTAGCGATGCGGGCCAACGTGCCCATGCTACAAGGCAGCACGATCATGGCGTCAGCAGGATAAGAACCGCTGGCCACGTTGGCCCCAATATCGGCGTTGGATTGCTCTTCGATTTTGGAAGAGGTGTTCAGGGGGACCGTTGAGATCCTCGGCGGACTTTTTTTATTCGATCTATTTGAAAAGCCGGTTTCGGCGCCAAGGATTTGACGAAGAAGATTCGATCGTCCCCGGATACCGAGTTCTTCGGCGAGCACGCGGAGGCCGGAGTCGGAGGCGATGAAGTTTACGTGTTGAATGCGGTCATCACGCTCGGCCGCCTGGAGAAGTTGCTGGAGAAAGATCGATCCGCTCGCTCCCGTAGTGGCGATCGTCAGATTTTTGGGAGGATGGTTCAGCGAGAGTCTCCGGCGAGGCAAGTGGCCTGCGCTTGGAGCATAGGGAGTTGTTAAACGAGAAGTCAAGGCTGGGAACGGTATCGGATCCGGGCTAGAAGAGGCTAGAAGCGGGCTTTATGGCATCGACGGATAATCTGCGGCTTCGCCGGAGCGCAACGGAACTCCACGCCCTGGCCAGTGTCGAACGGGAAATCCGTGCGCAGGATTCGAATGGGCGCCGCAAATATCTTCGTGAGTTTTCGCAAGCCTTTAGCAGCTACGATTCGCTTTTGGATAAAAAGCAAATCGAGAACGCCCTCACCGCGGCAGACTTGGTACTAATCGGCGACTATCACGCTCTTCCCGCGGCGCAAAGATATGCCGCATCGCTAATTGAGCTGCGGGCTCTGGTGGGAGATCGTCCGGTTGTGCTGGGAGTTGAAACCATCTTTGCGCGAGATCAGCACATCCTCGACGAATGGTGGCGGCGGGAGGTCGACGAGTGCGAGTTGCGCCAGCGCATCCGGTTCGACTTGGATTGGGGATATGATTGGGCGCCGTTCTACGAACTGCTAGTCGCTGCCCGAGATCATGGCGAGGGCATCTATGGACTGGATTGCATGCCCCGCGAAAACCTGCGCAAGATCGGAGAACGCGATCGACACGCCGCAGCCAAGATCGCGGAAATCCGCGAGCGGCATCCTGATGCAGTCATCTTCGTACTATTCGGCGAATCACATCTGGCTCCGCAACATTTGCCTTATGTCCTGGATAAGGCGTTGCCCGAAGCGAAGCTTCTCACCGTGCTGCAAAACATTGATGCTCTCTATTGGCGCGCCGCTGGTGAGCCTGTCGAGAAGGTCGATGCCGTGCGCGTAAACGATGACGTGCTGTGTGTGTTCAACGCCACGCCACTCGAGAAGTATGAAAGCTACCGGCTGTTTCTCGATCAGTGGAGCCGCTGCGATGCCGGCCCTGACTACGCACCAACGATTTACAACTTGATCGACAGCCTGGCTAATTTCCTTGAAATCAACCGGTGTTCTCCGCACAACGGCACGCAGCCGAAATTTCTCGTCGATATGCTGCCTGAGGTTCATGGCCATGCCTCGGACGCTATGCTCCGCCGATTGATTTCGCGCAAAGGGATTCGAGAACAGCAAACGGTAAACGTGCTAGCAAGGTTAGAAGATCGAGGCAGTGCATACTTTCCCGAAGTGAATGCATTCTATGTCCGCGAATTTCAGCTGATGCACGCCGCGGAGGATGCGGCGCGTTTTCTGCATCACGCGTGCCGTGGTCTGCCACGGCGCCTTAACGGCCATAGTTTAGCTGGAGCTGGCCCGGAGCGCGACGATTCATCTGGAAATAACAGCCCTGCTTCGCCGCTCGATGCCTTCTTCACGCAAGTGATCGAAAATTGCGTCGCTTACTTTGGTTCGCGTGTACTCTATCCGGCGAGGCCGACTTCTGAGACGGTGAACTCCATTACGCTGTCTTATGCCGCGTGCGAGAGAGCGGGTCTGGCGGCTATACGCGCGGATGATGAAGAGATGATTGAAACGGCCTCCCGAGATTGGGGATACAGTCTGGGAAGTTTGCTCTACGCTACCTATCTGTCCGCACGAGTGACTCCGAGCGGATTGCGGCGGCTATTTTTGGCCCATCTCGATGAACTCGGGATTGCCCGCAAAGTCTGCAAAGCTGTGATTGCGAAAGTGCGCTGCGGCTCTAACTCCCGGCGTTCAAAGGCTCAGGCCTCAGCGCAGATGCTACTCTAGGTAGCCGGCTCGATCGAGCGATTGCAGGCTCCTCAACGTGAACGCTGAATCCATCCGCAAATTATTCGAACAAGTCCGCGCGGGGAAACTCGCGCCCGATGATGCGGTGGAGCGCCTGCGTCATCTGCCGTTTGAAGATCTGGGATTCGCCAAGGTCGACCACCATCGCAGCTTGCGCGCGGGCATGCCGGAGGTGATTTTCGGCGAGCGGAAGACCGCGCTCCAAGTGGCTGAAAT
>DASRWO010000118.1:0-3960 GCA_035654555.1 Candidatus Deferrimicrobiaceae bacterium
TGGTTGAACCGTTGACGGGGACGCATACGGCCTTCAGTGCGAGGGAGAAGTCCGCGATCCAGGAACAGATGGAGCGCCTTCTTACCAGCCCCTACTTCAGCCACAGCCGCAGATTTCCATCGTTCCTTCGCTACGTCATTGAAAAGACCCTCGCTGGACACGAAGACGCCCTGAAAGAGCGCACGCTCGGGGTAGAAATTTTCGGGCGGCAGGCAGATTACGATACCGCCGCAGACCCGATTGTTCGCGTGACTGCAGGGGAGATTCGCAAGAGGATTGCACAGTACTACCAAACACCCGGCCATGAACTCGAGCTACGCATTTCGCTTCAGGCCGGCGGATACATCCCGCAGTTCCACGAACCGGCTTCTGCGAAAGACGAAGGCTCTACACTTACGACGCAGCGATCGATAGCCGCGCCTTTGAACCTTTCGGAAAGCGTGAAACACACGCCCTCGCATCACCACTTCTGGCGCGGGTTCGCAGTGAGTTTCATATTCCTGGCCATGCTTGCTGCCGGATTCGTATGGTATTGGCAGGTACGCCACTCGCCCTTCGATTTTTTCTGGGGGCCGGTCGTGAATTCTAGCGACCCTGTGCTTTTCTGCATCGCCGACCAAAAGCAATATTCCAATATCGCCCTGCTTGACGCTTCTGACCAGAGCCGTCAGGTCATTCTCCACGACAGTTTGACGGCTGTAGTAATAGATGACCTGAGCCCAATCGTGAGAATTGCAGGTCTTTTGCAGGCGAACGATAAGAAATACAGCCTGCGCGGAGAGAGCGACACGAACCTGATGGACCTGCGCGCCGGGCCCAATATATTTATAGGTGCATTTGACAATGCCTGGACACTCCGCTTGACCAGGCCTTTGCGCTACCACTTTTTCAATAATGCAGACATGACAGAGCTAGGTGTGGTCGATAGCAACTCGCCATCATCGGCTCGCTGGACCGTGTATCGCCTGCAACAGATGGCGACAAATAACTATCGTGATTTTGCCATCATCGCCCGGTTTACTGACAGCGTTACCGGCAAGATCGCAGTGGTAGCCGCAGGTGTAGGCAGAGGTGGCACGATTGCAGCTGGCGAATTTCTTGCCGATCCGGCCAACCTGGCCATGCTTATGCATGCAGCAAAGGCCGCGGGCAACAAGAAGAACATGGAGATTGTGCTAAGTACGCAGATTATTGGTGGTGAACCCGGCACGCCCAAGATGGAAGCTTCCTACTTTTGGTAGAGTTGGTTCACTCTGATAACCGGTACAGAAACCGCCTGCACTCACCGCTCCCTAAGCAGAAGCAACTGCATATTGTGCCTTGTTCAGTTGCTGTAGAGAAACTGGGCATTCTAGAACGATCCCTCCGCTAAGGTGATTCATTGTTACCAAAAGGATCGCTCTCGCGGCCAGACCCGCAAGAAGCAGCTCCGAAATGAGAAAAGAAAAGACTCGCTGGCAGGAGTTCGATAGAACTTTCGTGACGCGGTTCGCAAAAGCCTGAACGGTACCAAGCGAGACGCCAAACTCGCGGTCCGGTTTATATCAAAAAACCGGACCTCGACCCATCTCAGTAGAGAAAGCGGGGCATTCCCGGAGCGATTAATTCGCTCAACGCGATTTCTCTGAGTTCAGCAGGATCTGCGATTTCGCGGCCAAATGCCGGGATTTCGAGCAGAAAAAGCTCCGAAATCGCGAGAGAAAGACTCGCTGGCGGTGGATAGTGTCCAGAGCGAACCGTTCTCCGGTCGATTTCCCTGCTAACAGGGAAAAATACAGGGAATTTTCGATTTTTCGAGCCAAAGTTACAGCAGAGAATTTCTCTACAGCTTTGATTGTATAGCGCTTATTCGTCTCTTCGGTGATTTGGACGCACTTCGGAACAGGGAATTGTCGAGTCCATATCAGGGAATAACAGTTCCCTGATACGGCTCTTATCAGGCGCCTTAAAGTCACCGTCAATGAGTGAATGAGTGATTCGGCCTGTGCCTGTTGAAAAACTCACTTCCCAATAATGCGCAGAAATTAAATCGCGTCAGGAATGCCCTACAAACGATTTGCGGGCATCGCCTAGACATTTTCTATCCCCAAATTCGCGCTGGTTTTCTGAGATTTCGAGTTTTTCAACAGCCACGCCTGAAGTCGCCAACCGAGGCCAAACTTCAGAGTGGCGCGCGACTTAGTCACTCACTTTGAACTGACCGCCCGGTGTTCGAGTGCAGCCGCCAGGTTCACGATACCGCGATGGATTTCCCGCTCGTCGAAGGCTGCGAAGCCAAACAGCAAGGCCTGGACATCCGTTCTCTTCAGCGCAAACCGGCTGAGAGCAATCGCCTCAACTCCGTGAGCTAAAGCTGCGGCCTCCGCCTGCCGTGAGGCGATTCCATCTCGAAGGAAACCGACGGTGTTGAGGCCAGCCTGGATCGGCGATACATCCAACATGCCCGCAAGGTATCTCCGCGCACCGTGCTGGAGGGCAACCAGTCTCTTCGCGTAGAGTGCCCGCATCCGTCGAATGTGACGGCCAAAGTGTCCCTCGACGATAAAGTCGCAGAGAATTGACTGATCCAATCCCGAAGGATGTATGTCGGAACCGAGACGGAACGCCAGGAACCCATCCACCAGTGAAGCTGGCAGCACCATATAGCCAAGGCGCAACGAAGGAAACAAGACCTTGTTGAAGGTCCCCAGCAGAATCACAGACCCGCTCTGGTCCAGTCCCTGGAGGGCGGGCACCGGCAGCCCTTCAAAGCGATACTCGCTGTCGTAGTCGTCTTCAATCAAGAAAGCACCGGTTTCGCGCGCCCACGCGAGAACTTCCAGCCGGCGAACCAGTGGCATGGTCATGCCTAACGGGAACTGGTGTGCCGGAGTCAGGTAGGCGGCCCTGGCCTGGTTGCACGCTTGCTTTCCGCTCGAGACCACAAGGCCATGCTGATCGACGGGCACGGGTATGATTCTCGCTCCCGCGTTCCGGAAGGCAGCCGTCGCTCCAAAGTATCCAGGATCCTCCATCCAAACGGCTTCGCCAGGCTTGAAAAGGAAGCGGGCGAGAAGATCGAGTCCGTGTTGCACACCCGACACGATGACTATCTGGTCGGGGGAACAATTCACACCGCGCGAGGAACCCAGGTATCCGGCTACGGCTTCGCGCAACGGTTTATGTCCGCGTATGTCGTCGCCGGCTAAATGCGAAGCGGTAGCTCGGCGCAGCCTTCTCCCCGCGACACGCGCCCAAATCTCCATGGGGAATTGAGAGAGCGCAGGTTCATAGGGACGGAATGGACGCGCTGGTCGAGAAGTGGCCCACACAGGCACTGGTCCCGGGAGTTTTCTCGCCGGTGTTTGCGCCGGCTTTGTATCGAGAAGATGCTTGGGCAGGCGCTCGTTCACCCACGTACCTGCCCCGACTTTGCCAACCAAATATCCCTCGGCCTGCAATTGCTCAAATGCAGTCACCGCGGTCCCGCGTGAAACGTTGTATTGATCTGCAAAGTCCCTGGTAGCGGGAAGGCGGGTGCCGGGTGGCAACCGGCTGTCAAGAATGGCGCGGCGCAATTCCTCATAGAGCCAATGAGTCAGTGACGCTTGAGGAAGACGTTCGTTGAGCGCGAGATCGAAGGAACTGGCGTCTTTGGGCACGGATCTAAAGGTACTCGAAATGGTCCAAATTATCTTAGCAATATGGCTCTATTCTCCATACCAAATGAGGGCTATCTTGAGAGTCATGAAGAGTCGTCGAGAAATTGTCCAGCTCGGAATCGCGAGTCTTGCGCTAGCTGCCATGGGCTCTTCTGAGTCTCCCGGCGAAGCGGCTAGCAAGACGATCTATAGGAGAGATCTGCCTCCGGTGAGTTTAGACGGCTGGCAAGTGACGGTACTTCAACTCATTTTTCCGCCGGGGTTCGCTTCGGCCAAGCACGTTCATCCAGGCTTTGTTCTCGGCTATGTGCTCGAGGGA
>DASRWO010000119.1:0-5521 GCA_035654555.1 Candidatus Deferrimicrobiaceae bacterium
TGCATGTGCGAACGGAAGCGGCTATAAAATTTCAGAAAGCGCTCCACTCCCAGGGCCGTGAGCAAGAACGGCACTGCCAGCCCTAAAGAATAAATCGCGAGCAAAATCATGCCTTTCGACAAAGTATCCTGCGCGGCGGCCAAGGTAAGAATACCTGCAAGAATCGGCCCGATGCAGGGAGTCCATCCGAAGGCGAACGCGAAGCCGATCACAAAGGCGCCGATCGGCGTACTGCCACCTTTTAGTTCGTGCAGGCGCGTATCGGAATAGAGCGCTTTGATCTTCAGAATGCCAGTGAGGTGCAGGCCAAACAGAATAATGACCACGCCGGCCACAATCGCGAGTGTGTGCTTGTATTGCGCGGCAATCTGCCCGATCTCAGTCGAAATCGCCCCCAGCGTGATGAACACGACGCTGAAGCCGAGAATAAAGCCCACGGAGTTGGTCATCACCCGCCGCATCAGCCGGCCTTGCGACAACTTCAGTTCATCCACGCCCGCGCCAGAAATGAGTGAGACGTAGCCCGGCACCAGCGGCAGCACGCAGGGCGAGAGAAATGAAATCAGGCCCGCGAAAAATGCGGCGATCGGAAGTGGAAGGCTAGACATGCGTCTTTGATGATTGTGCGTCTTTGGTTATTGTACCCGCGGAGCTCTCCTCCGTAACATCAGACGATTGCCGCGGCAATTAGTTGCAGGATTTGTCGCGTGACGCTAGCGTGATTTTGTGGCCGGTTGTTCCGAAGGTTGACTGGCTTCCGGCGCCTCGGGCTCAGATTCCGCCAGCATCTTGCGCATGAAACCAAAAGGCACAGAGGCGTTCACGACAGCGCGATCCTCGGCTTGCTTGGCCGAGATGCTGTCAAAAAAAGCTTTCACATCCGGATCGGTGCCGTGCATACCTACTGCACTTTCGCCAGAATGGGTCAAGGCCAGGAATACGTTCACTTTGTCGATGATTGCCTGTGCCTCTTCCGGGCTTTTTGTAAAAGCTTCGGCGCGGACATGAATCGAATCGGCTTTCAGATTTAAATGAAGCGCGCTGAGATAGCTTCCGGATACAACTAGCGTGGCCGGAGCTGTGAAAAGCGAGCTCCAGGAACTCCCCCGGAGCGCGGCGGGATCAATGCGCGCTACAGCCCACGCCAGACTGCCAAATTGAATGTGCTTGTAAAACTGACGCAGCAGCGCCGGGCCCCCAAACGGCGATGCCAGCCGCTTGGATCGATCCACAATTCCGCGAATCACCGCCGGATCGTCGTGATTCGATACAGCCACTAAATCGGCATTGAGCACCGCCACTCGCACCGACCTGCCCTCCACGCGAAGGGTATAAATGTCGATGGATTGATAGTCCTCCACGGCCTGCGCGATCTGCCGCAGGTAAGCGGTAAGGCGCTGGCTGTGAAACTCTCCCTTCAACACTTCAGAGAATCGCGGCTCCGGAGCCGACCCGCCGGTCCCTCCACCCGGCCAATTCCCGGGATAGTGAACGGCGAAGGCCGCTTCATCCAGATCGCGTTCGAATTCAAATCCAGTCTGGCTTATGAAGCGTTCGTATTCCGGGTCGTGGCTTACGGCAGGCAGTTCCTTGCCGCCGGTCGCTCTCCGGATCCGCCCCAGGTTTACGAAAAAAAATGCGTCTCCACCGGGCAACAGGCGCGCCGCCTCGGGCGGAGCTTGCTTTCTCAGTTGCACGGCAATCGTCAACGCGGCGACGATTAAGATTACCGTCAGAAAGATTGGGAGAGTGCGCCTAATTCGCATGGAATGCGGTCAGGGCTGCCATCATATCACTGCTGGCGCGCGCTGTTGCCGTCAAGCGCGAAGCGCAACGAATGGTTGCGCGCAATTTAGCGCTTGTGATAACTTAACTAATTGTCCCGGACATCTGGGTGGGATCAAGGGTATACTTGTGCCTATAGGCGTGAGTTCCCGAAATTGCTGGCGTAGCTCAGGTGGTAGAGCATCTGATTTGTAATCAGAGGGTCAGGGGTTCAAATCCCTTCGCCAGCTCCAGTAATGAAAAAGTCCGGAAACGAAATTCAGGACGAGCTTCCGGCAGACAGCAGAGCTTGGCAAGTGGCGGCGCAACAGGTTTTTCCAACGCACTCCATTCGGAACGTTATCCGGCGTGTAGTGATCTTCGCGTAGTAATCCGTAAGCGCGATTCTTGGTTTCCCTGGTTTGCGGAACCCGGTTTGCGAAAACTTGGTTGACGTAAGTCTGGTTGGCGGCGGCAACGGCTTGTGTGCCCTGCATAGTTCGCTTCCCGGATACAGCGCGACGACTGCATCGCCCGGCAGTTTTTTGCACAGGTGGGTGAGTGGTTAAAGCCAACAGACTGTAAATCTGTCCCTCCTAGCGAGGTACGAAGGTTCGAATCCTTCCCTGTGCACCAGTATTGAGCCGCTTAGCGGGCGTGAGGCCGAGCGGCAGCAAGGTCGGGAGTCCGCTGGCGAAATCCCGAAGCGTTTTGTGCGAGGGATCCGAATATTATGAGTCGCTTGGCCATGGCGATGATTGCTTATGCGGCTTTGGGAATCTTGGCGCTGGCTACGCTGGATGATTTCCGGATCAGGGCGCTGACGTTGTTGATCCTCGGACTGTTTGCCTTTAAGAGCTGGGTGCGAAGGAAAGAAGTTCTGCATCCAGACGGCGAGAGCGATTCGGAGTAATTTTCGGGCCGATGTAGCTCAGTTGGTAGAGCACTCCCTTGGTAAGGGAGAGGTCACCAGTTCAATCCTGGTCATCGGCTCCATGATCTAGTGGCTGAAGTTGAACTGGTGCTGACGGCTGATAGCTGACAGCTGATTTACAGGGCGGGAGTAACTCAGTGGTAGAGTCACAGCCTTCCAAGCTGTTGGTCGCGGGTTCGATTCCCGTCTCCCGCTCCAGAGATTGATGGTTATGCCGGAGTGGGTGGCGCGAGTATGGCTTTCGAGCAGGCGACGATCAAGGTTCAGAAGGAAGAAGAGTTTGCGAAGCTGCAGGCCGCCGTGGAGCAGGCGTTCCTGCCCGAAAAGGCTGAGCGGTTTCTGAAGCTGCTGAAGCGCAAAGGAATTCGCGTCCGGGATTTCGATGGCGTGCTGG
This sequence comes from Candidatus Deferrimicrobiaceae bacterium, assembly GCA_035654555.1. Lineage (GTDB taxonomy): Bacteria > Acidobacteriota > Terriglobia > Terriglobales > Acidobacteriaceae > Sulfotelmatobacter. The sequence goes on from DASRWO010000119.1 coordinate 3,093, forward strand.
CGGCGCGGCTCCTGGAAGATGTGGCTGGAGCGCACGTGGGTTTGAACGCCGCGCAGCTGTATCAGGCACTGCCGGTTTCGGATCAGGCGCAGATGCGGGAATTTTATTTGTCGAAGCTGGAAGGGACCGACGTCGCGCTGCGGCACAAGTTTAAGAAGTTGTATCAGTACTACTGAGCTTGGTCGCGAAAAATAGGTTTTGAGCTAGAAGTTAAAAGCTAGGAGCAAAGAGCTGAATTATGGCGAAAGAGAAATTTGATCGGAATAAGCCGCACTGCAATGTGGGAACGATTGGTCACATTGACCATGGCAAGACCACACTGACGGCGGCCATCACAAAAGTTTTGCAGAAGCACAATCCGAAGATTGTGTTCCGGTCGTTTGACAGCATTGATAACGCTCCGGAAGAAAAGGCGCGCGGAATCACGATTGCTACGGCGCACGTCGAGTACGAGACGGCGAACCGGCATTACGCGCACGTGGATTGCCCGGGCCACGCCGACTACATCAAGAACATGATCACGGGAGCGGCGCAGATGGATGGCGCGATCTTAGTCGTTGCGGCGACGGATGGTCCGATGCCGCAGACGCGCGAGCACGTGCTTTTGGCGCGGCAGGTGGGTGTGCCCTACATCGTGGTGGCGCTGAACAAGTGCGACGCGGTGGACGATCCCGAGTTGCTCGACCTGGTGGAACTCGAAGTGCGCGAGTTGCTGAAGAGCTATAAGTTCCCCGGCGACGATGTGCCGGTGATTCGCTTGTCTGCGCTCGGCGCTTTGAACGGAGAAGAAAAGTGGGAGAAGCAGATTGACGCGCTGATGGAAGCTGTCGACAAGAGCGTGCCACAACCGGCGCGCGAACTCGACAAGCCGTTCCTGATGCCGATCGAAGATATTTTTTCGATTCAAGGTCGGGGCACGGTGGTGACGGGGCGAATCGAGCGCGGAAAAGTAAAAGTCGGCGAGGAAGTGGAAATTGTCGGCTTCCGCGACACGCGCAAGACGGTCGTCACCGGCGTCGAAATGTTCAAGAAGCAGCTCGACGAAGGCATGGCGGGAGATAATGCTGGCCTGCTGCTGCGCGGCATTGCGAAGGAAGATGTGGAACGCGGCATGGTGCTGGCCAAGGGCGGATCGATTACGCCGCACACCAAGTTCAAGGCTGAGGTTTACATCCTCACCAAAGAAGAAGGTGGACGGCATACACCGTTCTTCAAGGGATACCGTCCGCAGTTTTATCTGCGAACCACCGACGTGACCGGCGTTGCCGAGTTGCCGGCGGGCACGGAGATGGTGATGCCGGGAGACAATGTTTCACTCGTGATCGAGTTGATCACGCCGGTGGCGATGGAGAAGGGCTTGCGCTTCGCCATCCGCGAAGGCGGACACACGGTAGGCGCGGGAACGATTTCGGAGATTGTGCAGTAGCTAGGGTGGCGCGGGCGCCGTCGCCTGCGTTGCATGCAGCATCGATAGAGCACGCGGACGAGGGCGTCCGCGCTACACAAAGTCAGGAGCTGTTTTATGCCCCGAGAGATTGTTACGTTACAGTGCGGTGATTGCAAAGAGCGGAATTATTCGACGACCAAGAACCGTAAAACGACCACGGAACGGCTGGAGTTCAAAAAGTTCTGCAACCGTTGCCGCAAGCACACGCCACATAAGGAAGTGAAATAATTGGTGATTGGGCGATTGTGTGATTTTGCGATTGAACAACCAAGAGGATTTTCAATCACTCAGCGCCCCGATCACGCGATGACTCAATTTTCACAGGGGCGTAAGCTCAACGGTTAAACTGCCGGTCTCCAAAACCGGACTTGGGGGTTCGAATCCCTCCGCCCCTGCCAGATTTTGGAAGGACGCCGGAAGGGCCGCCGCATCAGGGCGAGGAGAAATTGAAGTATGGGAGTGGAGACAAAGAAGATGGCAAACTCAATCGCATCCGGCGGCGGCAGTTTCGCAGACCAGATTAAGTCCTGGCCGGAGCGGGTGAAGGTGTTTTACAACGACGTGCGTGCGGAGACGCGCAAGGTTTGGGCGCCGTCGTGGAAGGAAGTACAAGCTACCACTGCAGTGGTGGTCATTACAGTATTCCTTTTTGGTGTGTTTTTTTTGATAACCGATACCGTGCTCCAGAAGGGCGTTTCCTACTTGTACAGCTCTTTCGGCCATTAATCGAGAACGCGTCACCGGAGTTTAACTTGATCATGCAGGACGAAGAAAAGAACGAAGCGGCGCCAGCGGTTGAGCAAGCGCCTACCGCAGATGGCGTTGCCCTGGGCGGCGAGCCGCCTCGCAATCCGAACATGAAGTGGTACATCATCCACTCCTACTCGGGATTTGAGCGCAAGGTGAAAGAGTCGCTGGAGTCGCGCGTCGCAGCTTTCGGACTGCAGGAAAAGATCGGCAAGGTGCTGATCCCGACCGAGTC
>DASRWO010000120.1:0-6207 GCA_035654555.1 Candidatus Deferrimicrobiaceae bacterium
TCATCGCCTGTCCTTGGTGTGGGATTTGTGGTCAGTTTAACATGGCAGGCTCCGTCTCTTAAGCGCGGCGGCATTGTGTCTCTCCCTGTGCTCTGCGGCTGTTCTCCGTGGTCTGCGTTTTGCGATTTTGATAGGGACGGAAAGTTAGAAACTATCAAAGTTGCCCGGAAGACCTTGGCTCGCTGTTTAGTGGACCGCGGTCTCGGGGTTGGAAGGAGTCGAAACGGGAGTTGTGACCGGAGCCGAAACGGAGGTCTGCGTAGACACATCAGGCGGTACTGGGGCAACCGCGGGTCCAGGGACCTGATCGACTTGCGTCGTCGTTTCCGCGGGAGGCGGCGGAACTCCCTTAGCGCGCACGATCGCCCAGTGCCACTCCTGATCGGGGAAAAGAGCAAAATTTAATTGCGTGCGAAACAATGCCGTCGCAGCTGGCGCTGCCGACCCTTTCACTCGCAACAATACGGTAACATCCGGCTGCTTCTGGGAAGAATCCTGCGCCGGTTGCGTAGAAATACCTGCCGCTGCGTGTAGAATTCGCGCTTTGCCATAAGAGGCGCTCGCGTCGAGGTTGTCGGGGCGGCGCAGGATCGTCAGCCCGATAACCACCTCACGCAGTTCCCAAGAACTTCCGTTGTGCATTGTGACCTGCAGGGAATCTCCATCGATCGTCGCTGGTCCATCTAGCTTGGCTAGTTCGCTTCGCGGCAACTCGTCGAGCGCGACAGGATCGGCGAGCAGCGCACTGGTCTTCGCCGTAAAAGAAAGGCTGCAACTAACGTCGGGTGAGGAGACATGAAAATTCTTTTCTCCAGGATCGAGCGAAAACACCATCGTGGTCCCGGCTGCTCGCCGGCGCTCGGCGTCCTCCACTACAGTAGAGAAGTTATCGTTATCAATCACCAGTTCAGATGGCGCACTCTTCTTTCTGAAGCTGCGGGCAACATCCCCCAGCGGAGCATCGTTGGGATCGTCCTGGGCACTAACCCATTGCGGCAAGGCAAGCGTAAAGAGCGCCGCGAGAAGCAGCAGAACCGTCGTCCAACGGATTGTTGTTGGCCTTCGCACCAAAGACTTTCAGAAGCCGGCTCACCATCCGGCCTGATTCTGTTCGACGCCAGACAGGATTGCACGGCCGCGATGCAGTGAACCATTGCAAGTAGCATAGGTTCTTCCAGAATTGTAGTGAGAATAAGGGGTAAAACAGAGATAACTCAGGCACACCTAAGTGCTAGCACTTCCGGGAGAGGCTTAACCCGAAAGAGTGAAAGGGCGCGCGCTGGACGAAATGGAGGCGCAACGGGGCGCGCGCCCAATACCGGACCAAGCCTTTTCTTCTTACAGAAGGCCCGAAGAACGTAACCTGGCCATGGGGTCAACTACTGGCTGGCGACGAAATATCCAGCGAGCCACCGCGAAACCGACCGCCGCGTAACAAAGATGCATGAGCCTCATAGACACCCCCATGTCGAATCAGACATCACCTCAGGGGAGGTTCAGCATCACTATCGGCAAAATAGCAGCGGAGCATACGCCGCACAAGGCACAACAGTGCTATCGAACTGGCACGGAAGTAATACGATAGTCATCTCCAGATATCGAGCTAGGCCTGCGCTAGTGCGACTCGCTATTCTCTGCTTCCGCAGCCCGTCCAGCGGGTGGAACGACCACCGTCGACAAACTGCCTTCCGCGGTCAATTTCTGGAAGGCGGCAAGGTCACGGCGCTGCAAGTCGTCCCAGCGGCTGAGCAACTCTCCACTCTGCCGCTTTAGTTTCTCAAACTCGATCTGTTCCGCTTCGGTAGGCGCCGAATCCGCGGTACTTACGTCCATTGCGAGGTACGCCAGTTTCGCATCGATCTGCGGCGGGTAGGCCAGCGAATCTTCATTCGCGCTGATGGTGAGATTCACCATCTGACCCCGCACCGCGACCAGTTTTTTCTCCAACTCGTCGGCCGACGCGGAAATCGCTTTCGTGCTCGCATTCACCGGCAAACGCCGTTTCAAACCTGCGACCTGGGAGCGTACATCCTGAATCTGGTTGACCGCGTCATAAACCCGGTTCAGCTCTTCGTGAATCTGCGCCAGCAGATTGAATTGTTGCGCCAAATCTGCCGGACTCACCTTCACCCGCGGATCCAGCTTCAACTCGAGGGGCGCAACTTGACTGTCGGCTCCCACCGTCAGTTTTACCTGGTATTCTCCGGGAGCGGCTACGGGGCCTTTCGCACCGCCGTTGTACTCCCAGAGATAGTAGCCGGGAACGCGGTGGGCTTCTCCGTAGCGAAGATCCCACACAAAGCGGTTCAGGCCCGCATCAGGTTTTATTTCCTTTTCCGGCTTCTTGTCGTCCGGCCCCAAAGGTTCGTCCAGCGGCTCGCTTTCAACGCTCGAATACTGGCGAATCACTTTCCCGGACGAGTCAAGTATCTCCAGCTTCGTCTCGGTCCCGGCCTTAGGCGCATCTTTCAAGTAGTAATAAATGACCGCGCCCGCGGGAGGATTCTGCCCCGTACGTTTGGATGGATGGTGCTCTCCGGACTCTCCCGCCTGAATGCGATAGGCGGCTTCCGGGGTATACAAATGCACGTCCTTCTTCGCGACGTCCTCGCTGAACTGCCGCAACGGACTGATGTCATCGAGAATCCAGAACGCCCGCCCATGCGTAGCCACGACGAGATCATTGTCTTTGATCACCAGATCATGCACCGGCGTGGTCGGCAGATTCAGCTTGAGCGACTTCCATTCCGCTCCATCGTTGAACGAAACATAGACTCCATTCTCCGTCCCCGCATAAAGCAGCCCACGTTTCTTAGGATCTTCCCGCACGGCGCGAACGAAACTGCCATCAGGAATTCCAGTTACCAGCTTCGTCCAACTCTGGCCATAGTCGCTGGTCTTATAGATGTACGGTTTGAGATCGTCGCTTTGATGGCGATCCACAGCCACATATGCTGTGGCGGCATCGTGCGGTGAAGCTTCAATCAGGCTGACCCGGCCCCATTCCGGCAAATCCTTGGGCGTAACGTTGGACCAACTTTTCCCTTCGTCGCGAGTAATCTGGATCAGACCATCGTCGGTGCCAACCCAGAGCAAGCCCTTTGTAATCGGCGACTCGGCGACTGCAAAGATGGTGTCGTAGTACTCGGTGCCAGAATCATCCAGCGTAATTTCGCCACCGGATACGTGTTGCTTGCTCTTGTCGTTGCGAGTGAGGTCTGGGCTAATTGCCTGCCAATGTACGCCACCGTCAGTGGTTTTGAATAGACGCTCGCCGCCGTGATAGAGCGTGTTGGGATCGTGCGGCGAAATCATCACAGGCGCGGTCCACTGAAAGCGATGCTCGAGATTGGCTGCGCCCCAGGCATCGGACAACTCCGGCTGTTCGGTGATCGATTTCACCTGTCCGATCCGCTTATCGAAACGCGTGATGTTTCCCTGGTAATCGGCGGCATAAACGATATTCGGATCCGGCGGATAGGGCGCAATATACCCCGCCTCGCCGCCGCCCACGTCATACCAATCGGTGCGATCGATGGAGCCGTCATCACTGCGGCTGGCGATAGCAACGGTTCCACTATCCTGCTGCGCCCCGTAGACACGGTAGGGTGTGGCTGTGTCGGTGATGACGTGATAGAACTGTGCCGTGGGTTGATTGTCTTCCAGCGTCCAGTTTTTGCCGCCGTCCAAAGTGACAGTGACTCCGCCGTCGTTGGCCGCGATCATGCGCTGCGTATCCTTCGGATCAATCCATAATCCGTGGTTGTCTCCGTGCGGAACTCTGACCCGGTCAAACAAGTGCCCGCCGTCGGTCGACCTATACGTTTCTACATCCATGATGTAGACAACATTTTCGTCTCGCGGATCGGCGAAGATGTGCATGTAATACCACGGCCGCTGCCACAGGCTGTGGCTGGGGTTAACGAAATCCCAAGTCTCGCCGCCATCGTCGGAGCGGTAAAGGCCACCATCGGGATTGTGCGCCTCGATCAGCGCATAGACTCGGTCGGAATTAGCTGCGACTGCGATGCCGATGCGTCCATACGGGCCCTTCGGCAGACCATGTTCTTCCAGTCGCTTCCAGGTGGTACCGCCATCGTTCGAGCGGTAAATCCCGCTGCCCGGACCGCCGCTGGATAAGCTCCAAGAAGTGCGGCGCGCCTGCCAAAGTGCGGCGAACAAGATATTTGGATTGCGCGGGTCGAAGGCAACATCGATGCCCCCGGTGTTCTCATCCTTGTAGAGAACTTTCTCCCAAGTCTTACCACCATCGGTGGTGCGGAAAATTCCGCGTTCTGTGTTCGGCCCGTAGGGATGGCCGAGCGCGGCTACGAAAACGATGTCAGGATTATTCGGATTAATAATCACTTTGCCGATGGAGCGGGTATCGTGCAGCCCGATGTTCTTCCAGGTCTTGCCGCCATCGAGAGATTTATAGACGCCATCCCCTTGAGCAATATTTCCGCGAATGCAAGCCTCGCCCGTGCCTACATAAAGAGTGTTGTGATCCGAGTTAGCGACCGCCAGGCTGCCAATATCTCCACTTCCCTCTTTGTCAAATATCGGCGACCACGTCATGGCTCCGTCGGTAGATTTCCAGACTCCGCCTCCAGTGGCTCCGAAATAATAGGTTGTGGGATCGCCCGGGATTCCGGCAGCGGTTAGCGAGCGTCCACCGCGGAAAGGGCCGATCATGCGATATTTCATGCCCTTGAATAACTTGTCTTCGGGCTTGCCGGAATCGCTTTCGGTCGTAGCGTTCTGGCCGGGCGCGTTCGCCGTTGGCGACGGCGAAGATTGCGTAGGCTTGACAGCTTTCGACTGGCGCTCCGGCTTAGTTTGAGCAAACACTAAGCTGTGCGTGCCAAAAGCTAGAAGGGCGAAAAGAAATAGCAGCCGCGAGGAATTCGCGATCGTACGAGAATTTTCCCTACGAAACGTAGCTTGAGTCCCCATGTTCGAATTGCTCCCAGACACCGGATCGTTTGTATGGTAACGCCGTAACAGACCCGCCTATAACGGGAACGGCTTTCATTTTCCAGATAACAGCTTGCGAGCGGCTGCAATTTCCTTGCGCTTCGCCGCGTCCACCTTGGGATAGCAAAGATTAAGTTCTTCCAGCGTCTGCACAATCGCCGCCGCAACCACCAGGTGGGTGAACCATTTATTGTCCGCCGGTACCACATACCATGGAGCGTGCTTGCTCGACGTGTGCCGGATCATATCTTCGTAGGCGTCCTGATAATCGTCCCAATATTCACGCTCGCGAACATCGGCTTCGGAAAACTTCCAATTTTTCTCCGGTTCGTCGAGCCGCGCCAGGAATCGCCGATTCTGTTCCTTCTTCGAAAGGTGAAGAAAAAACTTGCGGATCACGGTTCCGTTGCGCGCCATGTGCCGCTCAAAGCAGTGAATATCTTCGAAGCGCTCTCTCCATATGTCTTTGGTGATCAGCGAGGCTGGGACCAACTCGTTCTTCAGTATCGGCGGGTGCACTCGCACCACCAGCACCTCTTCATAATAAGACCGATTGAAAATGCCGATGTGGCCACGCTCCGGCAGGTGCTGCGTCGTGCGCCACAAGAAATCATGCTGCAGTTCGGTCTGCGAAGGCGTTTTGAAAGAGTGAACTTCGCATCCTTCGGGGTTTACTCCCGACATGACGTGTTTGATCGTGCCATCTTTACCCGCGGCATCCATCGCCTGAAAGATGAGGAGCAGCGACCAGCGATCCTGCGCATAAAGCATGGACTGCAACTCCTCCATGCGTTTGACGTCTTTTTGTAACTTCTCCTTGGCCTCATCGACGGAGTGCCAATGCCCAGTATCGGCAGGGTCAAAGTCTTTCAATCGGAAATGTTTTCCATTATCAATGCGGTAGGATTTTGCGAGTTTGCCCGTTTTCATTCGTCGTCCGCTCAAATCACTCTCTAGAGGGAGTTTACACTGCCTTCGACATGGCGCGCCCACGCCGCTCTTCAAGCGTGCATTGGCTTTTCGACACAGACGGGAAATCTCGCCGCCTGCCAAGCGTCAAATCCTCCCACCACATTCACAACATTCTGAAAACCGGCCCTCTGCAGGAGACTGCAGGCAATCATACTGCGATATCCGCCCTTGCAGTGCACGGCAATCGGAACAGCGCGATCAATCTCTGGAGACGCAATTTTGAAGTTATCCAGCGGCCACCACGATGCACCGTCAATG
>DASRWO010000121.1:0-9503 GCA_035654555.1 Candidatus Deferrimicrobiaceae bacterium
CAGGTTTCGGACACGTGCTGGCTCGGTGCGTCAAACCTTCGGGTAGGTCGCTAGAGCCACGCAGTAATGCGTGGCCCAGAGGAATGGTCGTCCCGCCGGAGCAATCCGGCGGACAAAATTCGGCTTACAGGTCCGGCTGCCGCAACTAATTGTAAACAAATTGCTTATGATTTAGCGTCCAGTTAGCGTCCAGTTTCCCAAGGAAACACCGCCGTGGCACGAGTCAATATCCTTCGCCGCGTACGCACCAGGGCACGTCGTAGTGCCACGCATACGCCGCCACCTGGTATTCGGCTTCGAGCAGGGTAGCGGTTTTTGGTGGCTGGGGCCTGGCAGCTCAAAACCCCGCAAGCAAACGATAGGAGGAACATGCAATTTCCAAGCCTGGCTTCAGCCAGGCGTCATCTGCAGGCCAGATGACGAGCAGTCTGTTTGCCTCCCGTAGAGTGTTCGTGCGGAACTAACCCGACCCAGGCTGCGAACTCTCGGCCCTTACGAAAGGCTGGTCCATTCCCGATGGCTGCGATGAGTATTGTTGCGATCACAGGTCCAATGCCAGGGATCGCGTCCAGTCGCTGACAGACTTCGCTCTCCTGCGCGGTTCTTTGAATCAGCCCATCTGCCTCCAACGACAATGCCGCGATGGAGGAGCAGTGGAGTTGGGCCGCTGGCAAGCCGGTCGCCCACCTGTTCCCGGCCGGTGAGCCGGGCCTGCAATACGAGGCAACGTCAATGAGCGAGTGTCCCCCCGAGACCACGCCACGGAGGATGCCTTTGGTCTCGCTTAGTAATGGAATCGAATCGCGAAACTTATGGATAACCGGAAACTCCCGCTGGAATTAGGATGGCGGCCGAAGCCGGTAAGAGCCGGGAGGCACTCCGGAATATCGCTGCGGTTGCAGGAACTTTCCCCGTCCCTCATCGACGGAGTACCAAGATCTTGCGACGCGCAGAGCAACTGAGTCATCAATTAGCGGAGGGTGAATTAGGACATGGGTTCGGCGGCGAGTTCCGGTGTCGTAAGAGCCATGCGGACACATTCGATGATTTCAGCTGAATGCGACAGCCACCGGTATGAAGCTGTGCTGCGCATCAGCGAAGCGATCGCCGGGTGCCGCGAACCCGAAGAACTGGCGAGGACTCTCGCAGATGAAATTGGCAAGTTCCTGCACTTTGATCACCTCCACTTCATTGTGTTGAAGGAGAACTCCTCAGAAATCGAGTGCCTCGGTTGCGGCAAGGGTCCACTACCTTTGCCGGACCTGCCGATGGAGGAGTGGCCAGCGTGGCAGGCTGTGCAGAGCGGGGAGCCACAACATACTGGCGATTGGGACACGGAACAACGTTATCCGCGATTTAAAGAGTGGGCAAAGAAAATGGGCCTCGGTTCCGGAGTCCGCATACCATTGACGACACCGCATCGTCGATTGGGTGTGTTCCTAATCAACCGTGACACTGTGAATCCATTCAGCGAGGAACAAATAAGCTTCCTTGGGCTGATCGGGCATGTGGTCGCTTTCGCGCTGGATGATGGTTTGAATCTCAGGCGCGCGCAACAGCAAAATGATCAGCTGCAGTTGCTTCTGAACCTGACGAATCGAATCACATCCAATCTTAAACTTCGGGAGCTGTTGCGCGAGATTGCAGCGAATATTCGCGAAGTCATACACGCTGACGCGGTAATAGTTGCGCTGCCCGATGCAGCTTCGGAGAAATTTAGGGTATTTGCTGTGGATTTTCCGCATGGAAAAGGGCTCGTCAAGGAAGAGTTGCTCATTACGCCAAGTGCGGCCATTAAAGAAGCGCTAGTCACCTTGAAACCGGTGGTTACTGACACGCGGAGAGCTAACTCTGTGGCATCTGACATAGCAGCTGCGGAAGGCATAAAAGGCATTTGCAATATTCCACTTGCAAACCGCGGCCGGGTCCTCGGGATTCTCTCAATTTTACGCACGACGGAGACTCTGTTTTCGCCGGGAGACGTCGATTTCCTCAGCCGGGCGTCAGGCCAGATCGCCATCGCGATTGAGAACGCGATGGCATATCACGAGATTTCGCAACTGAAAGACAAGCTTGCCCAGGAAAAGCTCTACCTCGAAGAGGAAATCCGCAGCGAGATGAACTTCGAGAACATTATTGGCAACAGCCCAGCGTTAAAGCACGTTCTGGAACTCGTTGAAACTGTCGCTCCCAGCGATTCCACAGTCCTGCTGCTTGGCGAGACAGGTACGGGCAAGGAGCTGATCGCTCGCGCCGTTCACGACCGCAGCAGACGTAGAGATCGCACGTTTGTCAAGCTGAACTGTGCCGCCATTCCTACCGGTCTGCTCGAGAGCGAATTGTTTGGCCATGAAAAGGGGGCTTTCACTGGCGCGATCATCCAAAAAGTGGGCCGAATGGAGCTGGCGGATCAAGGCACTTTGTTCCTGGACGAAGTGGGAGATATCCCGATTGAGATCCAGCCGAAGCTGTTGCGTGTATTACAAGAGCGCGAATTTGAAAGACTAGGGAGCACTCACACGCGAAGAGTGAATATTCGCCTCGTAGCGGCCACGAATCGTGACCTGGAAAAGATGATTGCGGCCCGCGAATTCCGAAGTGATTTGTACTACCGCTTGCATGTATTTCCGATCCGGATACCGCCTCTGCGGGAACGTAAGGAAGACATCCCACAATTGGTGAGTTACTTTGTCCAGAAGTTTGCCAAGCAGATGCAGAAGAAGATTGAAGCTATTTCTTCGGCCGTCATGAAGGGGCTCATGGCCTGGGAATGGCCCGGCAATATTCGTGAGCTGGAGAATTTCATTGAGCGAGCGGTGATCGTGACACGTGGCAAGTCGCTTGAGGCGCCGGTTGGAGAACTCCGTAAGACCAGTACGATAGAGTTGCCGCGTGCCGGCCAGCAGGAAGTCAATCAGACCGCTCGAGACAGATCAAATTTGCGGAGCGACAAAAACAGCGTGGTTGACGAATACAAAAGAAAGCAACACGGTGAGATTATAAGGGCGCTCACTGCATGCAAAGGGCGCGTCGGTGGTGCCGATGGCGCTGCCGCAAGTTTGGGGATGAACCGCACGACTTTCCTTTCTCGAATGAAGAAATTTGGCATCTATGCGAAGCAGTATGCTTGATTTCCAGGCCGCCTCTCAATTCATAGCTTCTCTATAGCTTCGACATTTTCGACCCTTTCGACTTCTTCGACCTCGATATCTCGAGGTCTAGCGTCCCTCTCTTGAAAATTCAGCGACTTACGGCTCCGCGGGTTTGGTGTGCGCGTTGCCTTTGCCACAAATGGGAAGAAGTGATGATGAAGATCTCGCTTATTGATAGCGCCAAGAAGCGTCGCCTGATTGTGGAGGGAAAGCTCATTGCGCCCTGGGCAGCTGAGCTAAGGAATGCGTGTCAAGAGGCAAGAGCAGACCTTCGTGGCCGCGAACTCGTCATCGAGATGAAACATATAACGACGATCAGCCAAGAGGGCGAGAACGTAATTCTTGAGTTGATAAACGGGGGAGGCAAGCTTCGCTGTGAGGGTGTGTTTACAAAGTATGTAGTGAAAGAACTAACTCGGCACGCAAGGAGAAAACTGGGGATACCACCAGGGGATTGAGAGGACTCGATCTCAGGTTCGGGAAGAGGAAGCGAAGGCTTTCGCAAAGATTGAGGAAAAGAACATGCAAAACACAAATGGATACGTCGGGACTGACGAACGCGATGAAATACCAAGTGCAGAGGGGGCAGCTCAACAGTTGGGACAAATTCTGGCTAGGGGCCTGCGGCCTCTGTATGGAAGGGCATACCGCATCCTAGGAAGCGCAGCTGACGCGGAGGATGCCGTTCAGGATGCTCTTCTCGTTGCCTATAGGCAATACAATTGCCAAAAAACGATGGGCGAAATTAATCTCTCTTTGCTCTCTTCTCAAGCGATTAGCTCTCCAGGCCATTTCTTATTGGCGGGTTCGGCTGTCGACATCTTTTCGACACTTTCGACCCCTTCGACAGTTCCCGTGCTGAACCGTCCCGAGAAAAATCATGATTCGGCGCTGTTTAGCTCCGTGTCGCCTTTGGTATGCGATTTGCCTCTAAGAGCCAGAGGCTGTTGGCAATTCACTCGGTCGGCTCACTTTGTGAGGAAAGACGTACTGAATAAGCAAGTGCAGTCGCATGACTGACACGCCTGAATCGACAAGATGACTCTCGGGCCACGTTTCCCCCCAGCCGAGTAGCGTCCCGACTCAGGCGTGCCAGTGACGCGATTGATGCGGAGGTCTATCCGCGATGGGGGGAACCATGAAGCAAATATCTACAGGATTGGTTAGTGCGGCGCTCCTGCTGAATGCACTTGGCTGCAGCAACGATAAGGCGCGCGCTGCCGCTCCGCCACCACCGGTTGTCGAAGTTGCGGCAGTCATTCAACGGGATGTGCCGGTTCAGGGCCAGTGGGTGGGAACACTCCAAGGGTACGTCAACGCACAGATTCAGCCTCAGGTGAGCGGTTACCTGATCCGACAGGATTATCACGAAGGGGCATTCGTCAAAAAGGGTCAGCTCCTCTTTGAGATCGATCCCCGTCCATTTCAGGCGGTACTCGATCAAGCCAAAGGACAATTGGCCCAGGCCGAGGCCCAGAGGGCCAACGCTAATATCAACGTCAACCGCGACGTTCCCGAGGCGCAAGCTCACGCCATTCCTCAGAGTCAGCTCGATACCGACACGCAGTCGCTCCTCGGGGCGAAGGCAGCAGTCGAGGCCGATCAGGCAGCAGTCGAACAGGCTGCGCTGAATTTGGGCTACACGAAAGTCATTTCCTGGATCGACGGGATCGCGGGCATCACCACCGTGCAAGTGGGAAACTTCGTGGTGCAGTCTACGGTTCTCACCGCGGTTTCGCAGGTGAATCCGATCAAGGTCTATTTCCCAATCAGCGAACAGGAATATCTGCGAATAGCAGATCGTCGCTTTCCGGGTAGCGTGGACTGGTTGACGAAGGCTTCACGCATCCCGTTGAAGCTGACTTTGGCTAATGGAAGCACCTACTCGCATTCCGGCAAGATTATCTTCGCCGACCGCCAAGTGGATGTTCAGACGGGAACCATCCAGATCGTGGGCGAATTCACCAACCCCCGGAATCTGCTGCGCCCGGGCCAGTACGCCCTCGTGCAGGCGCCAACCGGAAACATCACGGGAGCGCTGTTGGTGCCCCAATCGGCAGTAGCTCAGTTGCAGGGAAGCGACCAGGTGACTGTCATTGGCGCCGATAATCGAGCGCAACTCCGGACGGTACAACTCGGACCGACCATGGGCACGCTTTGGGTGATCACATCCGGGCTGAAGCCGGGAGAACGCGTGGCGGTCGTTGGAGCCGAGAAGGTCAAGGAGGGTGGGCTGGTGAATCCCAAGCCGTACAAAGAAATGGAGGACCGTTAGCCATGGCGCACTTTTTCATTCGACGACCCATTGTTGCAATCGTGATTGCGATTCTTACCGTCATAGTGGGCGCGATCAGCATCGCGACTCTCCCGGTAGCGCAGTTCCCAAACATCGCTCCGCCTGAGATCCGGCTACAAGCCACCTATCCGGGTGCGGACGCGTTGACTCTTGAGCAAACTGTCGACACACCGATCGAGCAGCAAGTCAGCGGTGTGGACAATATGACTTACATGTATTCGCTAAACCAAACGGCGAACCAGCAAACGGAGTTGTTCGTCGATTTCGATGTCAAGACTGATCCCAACACGGATCTGCTGCTTACGCAGTCGCGCCAGCAACTGGCCAACGGTCAAATCCCGCCGGAAGTGAACAGCTACGGAATCAGCCTCAAGAAGGCGACCACTGCTCCACTCATGCTGATCTCCCTGTACTCGCCGCGTGGCACTCGCGATGCGACCTATCTGGCTAATTACGCCTACATTAACCTCAACGATCCGATCGGACGCTTGTACGGCGTCGGCCAGACCCAGGTCTTTGGCGCCGGACAGTATGCCATGAGGTTGTGGGTGAAGCCTGACCAGTTGGCGAAACTCGGCCTTACCGTTACGGATATTGTGAATGCGCTCCAGGCACAGAACACGGTGAACCCAGCTGGTCAGGTCGGAGGCGAGCCGGCTCCGAGCGACCAAAAGTTCACCTATGCCGTATTGGCCCAAGGTCGGCTGACGACGCCAGAGCAGTTCGGCAACGTTATCGTACGCGAAGCGTCAAACGGTGGGACCGTTCGAGTCAGAGACGTCGCCCGAGTCGAACTGGGCACGCAGATCTACAGCTTAATTGGTCGCCTGAATGGCAAGCCCAGCGCCGTCATTGCCGTGTACCAATTGCCCGGAACCAACGCTGTCCAAGCCGTGCAGGGCGTCCGGAAGCTCATGGCGCAGATGAAGCAAACCTTCCCGCAAGACATCGATTACGCCGTTTCGCTCGATCAGACACTCCCGGTCACAGCAGGTATGAAAGAGATTCTCAAGACCCTTGTGATTGCGATCGTGCTGGTGATTTTTGTGGTGTATCTGTTCCTGCAAGATTGGCGCGCCACGCTGATTCCGATGCTGGCCGTGCCTGTTTCACTGATCGGCACATTCGTCATCTTCCCGCTGTTCGGTTTCTCGATCAATACGCTTTCGCTGTTCGGGCTCGTTCTCGCGATCGGACTGGTGGTCGACGACGCTATAGTGGTGGTCGAAGGAGTGCAGCACCATATTGAGGAGGGTTTGTCTCCGAGGGATGCGGCCAACAAAGCCATGGACGAGCTTTCCGGCCCGGTCGTCGGTATCGCTCTGGTCCTAGCTTCGGTGTTCGTGCCGACAGCTTTCATTCCTGGCATCACCGGTCGACTGTATCAGCAGTTTGCCGTCACCATCGCGATCTCCGTGGTGCTTTCAGCGTTTAACGCTTTGACGCTCAGCCCGGCGCTGGCATCGCTGCTGCTCCAGCCCAAGAAACCGACGCGCGGGCCGCTGGGAAAATTCTTTGCCTGGTTCAACAAATATTGGGACCGCTCCACCGACGACTTCGTTCGTTGGTCGGGTGACTTGATTCGGAAGTCCGCCGTGGTGATGGTGCTGCTCGTAGTCGCCGGCGGCGCAGCGTGGTTCATCAGCCGCCATCTACCCGGCAGCTTCTTACCGGATGAAGACCAGGGCTACCTCTACATCAACATGCAGCTGCCCAATTCGGCGTCAATGGAGCGCACAGGCGCGGCCGCCAAGCAGGTGGAAGATATTCTCGCAAACACGCCCGGAGTTCAGTACACCACAAGCGTTATTGGTTTCAGTTTGCTCAGTTTCGTCCAGACTTCATATAACGCATTCTTCTTTGTAACTCTGAAGCCCTGGGACGATCGCAAAACCCAGGCCGAACAATTTCAAGCCATCAAGGCGCATTTGAACCAGGAACTTAGGGGGCTACCGGAAGGGACAGTTTTCGGTTTCTCGCCACCAGCCATACCGGGCGTCGGTACATCTGGGGGCGTCACATTTGTTCTTGAGGACCGCGCCGGCAAAGATGTCAAGTTTCTTTCAGATAACCTGAACAAGTTCCTCGCAGCCGCTCGCAAACGCCCTGAGATTGGCTTGATTTTCACAACGCTTATCCCGAGCGTGCCCCAAAAGTTCATCAATGTGGATAAGGATAAGGTGTTGAAGCAGGGCGTGAGTTTGACGGATGTCTACAACACCATCCAAGCGTACATGGGCGGCTTGTTCGTCAACTATTACAACGATTTCGGCCGCACCTGGCAGGTGTATATAGAGGCCGAGGCACCCTACCGGGCGACGACCGACCATCTCGACGAATTCTATGTTCGAAACAGCCAGGGCCAGACGGTGCCCCTAACAGCCCTGGCAAAGTTCGAGACCCGTTACGGCCCGGAGTTCACGATGCGCTACGACGAGTACAGGTCCGCACAAATCAATGTAAACGCGGCGCCCGGTTACAGCTCCGATCAGGCAACGGCGGCCCTGGAAGATGTTTTCAAGCAGACCATGCCGCGCGAAATGGGTTTCGACTATATCGGTATGTCTTACCAGGAGCAAAAGGCGCGCGAAGGAGTGCCGTCTTCGGTCATCTTCGGATTTTCGCTATTGTTCGTTTTTCTGATTCTGGCCGCTCTCTATGAAAGCTGGACAGTGCCTTTTAGCGTGTTGCTCAGCACGCCAGTCGCAGTATTCGGCGCTCTCGCTGCGCTCTGGCTGCGTCGCGCTGTGATGGGCCTTTATCTTCCCGCGTACATGGTTCAAATCGAGAACGATGTCTATGCCCAGATTGGCCTGGTAATGCTCATCGGTCTGGCCGCTAAAAATTCAATTCTAATCGTGGCCTTTGCCAAGGTGGACTACGAAAACGGTATGTCGATCGCCGATGCGGCACTTTCCGCGGCGAGGCTTCGCTTCCGGCCTCTCATGATGACCGCGCTCGCTTTTATTCTCGGCTGCGTGCCGCTCTGGATAGCTACCGGAGCAGGCTCTGTAGCACGCCAGATCATGGGCACGGCAGTGATCGGAGGAATGATCGCGGAGACTTTCATCGGCAGATTCTTTGTTCCCTCGATCTTCTACGTCGTTGAGAAATTGTCAGGCGCGGAGCGAAGAGGGCCGTTGCCACTCGCGCCCGCAGAGGCACCCGGTCAAGGAGACTAAACTATGAAAGAAACAACGCTCTTGGGAATTCTAGCTGTGCTGCTGGTTCTGGAAGCCAGCTGCATGATGGGGCCGAAATATAAACGCCCAGCTGTGAATGTCCCGCAGGACTATCGCGCCCCTGAGCCGCAACAGGCTGCGGCGGCCTCGTCTCTGGGCAATGAACAATGGTGGCAGGTGTACCAGGATCCGGTGCTCACCCAACTGATTCACACAGCCATCGCTCAAAACTACGACGTGCGCATTGCCGCCGCCCGCGTCCTCGAAGCCCAGGCGCAAGTCGGCATCACTCGCGCCAACCAACTCCCCTCCGCAAATGTGGGCGCGGATGTTTTCAGCGAGCAAAATGCCAAGGTCGCAAGCATCTTTCCCGCTTATCAGGTCAACGGAGGCGAACTCAGTCTCTCGGTGATCTGGAATCTGGACTTCTGGGGAAAATATCGTCGGCAAACCGAGGCGGCTCGCGCCCAGTTACTCGCGACTCAATGGGGACAGCGCGCGGTCATTTCTTCTCTCGTTGCGAACGTAGCAACGGCTTATTTCCAGCTGCGGGCGCTAGACAGCGAACTCGAAATCTCAAAGCGCACATTCGCATCGCGGCAGCAATCCCTGCAGTTAACTCAGGTGCTTGAGAGTCACGGTGGCGGCTCAGGACTAGATGTAAGTCAAGCGGAGCAGCTTGTCTATACGGCCTCTGAGACGATTCCCGATCTCGAACGGCAAATTCAGCAGCAGGAAAACGTGCTGAGCGTTTTGCTCGGCGAGAATCCCGAATCCATTCCCCGTGGCCGCGCGCTCACCGAACAGCCTGTACCGCAGAATGTCCCCGCGGGTCTGCCCTCGGAATTGCTGGAGCGCCGGCCAGACGTGCGC
>DASRWO010000122.1:0-11975 GCA_035654555.1 Candidatus Deferrimicrobiaceae bacterium
ATCGACGCGGTTGTGGTTGTCGGCTTTGTCTATCTCATTTGGCGCCTTCGTGGCCGCAAGTTGAAAGATCCGAATCTTCCGCCGCGCTGGGGATTGCTTTTTCTCTATGGCTGCCTCGCGGGCCTCAGCCACATCTTGCTCGACTTCACCAATAACTACGGCGTGCGCCCATTCTGGCCGTTTTCTGAGAAATGGTATTCCTGGGACATCGTCTTCATCTTCGAGCCCATTATGTTTACCTGCCTGCTGCTCGGATTACTCGTCCCGCTTCTCTTCTCGCTGATCGACAAAGAAATCGGCGCCCGGCAACGCGCTCCGCGCGGCCGCATCGCTGCCACCGTCGCTCTTTTCGCTGTCGTTTTTCTGTGGATCATTCGCGACTACGAACATCGTCGCGCCATCAACGCTCTCGAAGCCCGCACCTACAACGGCGCCGATCCTATTAGAGCTTCCGCCTATCCCGCTCTTGCCAGTCCATTCCGCTGGTACGGAGTAATCGAAACTAAGAATTTCTTTGCACTGGCGCCGGTGAATTCTCTGTCTCCCGAGGTCGATCCCGGGGATGCTGAAGACGATCAGGTCGAGATCCGCTACAAGCCAGAAGAAACTACAATTACTCTGGCTGCCAAACGCTCGTACCTCGGCCGTGTCTACCTCGACTGGGCGAAATATCCGATCACTCAGACCGAAACTCTCGACTCCGGCCGGCAAGGCTACATTGTGAACTTCCAGGATTTAAGGTATGCACAGCTTCCCAGCCTTTTCAGTCGCATGCGAGGCGGTCACGACGAAGCGTCCAAGCCGCTGGGCGCAGGCGTTCTGCTCGACCGCGAGCTACGAGTGCTTGGCGACGTCTACGGTTCTGGAGCAAATCGCAAGATCTACCCCGAACCCTGATCATGGGCAGCGAAACGGTGAATGGACGGGTTCTTCTTCATCTTGCCTTGACGTACTCGCCTCTTTGAGCCCACAATAACGTTTGCTCCCGTGAGGTGTTCATGCTGCCCTATTTATTTGTGCTCTTAGCGATTGCAGTACGTTTCCTGCCATTTCTAGGCCCGCTGAACGTTCTGCCGCACGCCTGGCACTTTACGCCGGTCGCGGCGTCGCTGCTGTTTTTCGGCGCTCGCGGCTCCCGACGCCAGATGTGGATTCCCCTAGTCCTGTTCGCCGCCACTGACGTTATCCTCACGAAGTTTGTCTACTCCTATGCCTTGTCGTGGGACATTCTCGTCACCTTCGCCTGGTATGCCGCCATACTCTGGCTTGGCACTAATCTTCGCGAGAAGTCGGGACCAGCCCGAGTGATCGGCGCTGCGCTTGCCAGTTCAGTTTCATTCTTTCTGATCAGCAATTTTGCAGTGTGGGCCGCATGGTCGCAGATGTATCCCCGAACGTTCAATGGTTTGATGATGTCATACGCCGCAGGCATTCCGTTTTTCCGAGGAACCGTGGAAAGCGATCTGTTCTTCTCTGTCGCAATGTTCGGCACGCCAGTATTCCTGCATGCGCTTTCCGGTTGGTTCCACAAAACCAGCGATCACGTCGCCGCATAAAGTCGGCTTGCGTAGGCACGCGGCCGACTTCGCTGTCGCGCCCTGCGGGAAGTTGTGGAGTTGGGCTGGAGCAGCGCTTCCAGCGCTGCACAAATTCATCAGTCTGTTGATTAGCCGCTTAGCTCTGCTGGCTTCCGGCGACTGCGCAGCACTAGCCACATCACTACTCCCACCACCACCGTCCCTAGGACCCAATAAAGATGTCGGCGAAATACCTTCCCCAATAAATCCAGGATCTGGGGGCCAAAATATAGGGTCAGCAGCCCTTCCACCAGAAACCGCACAAATCGTCCGGCAAAAATCGCCGCCAGAAAATCGCGGAACTTCATCTCAAAAACTGCCGCCGCCAGCACAAAAATTTTAAATGGCATGGGCGGCGGCAGCATTCCCGGAAACATCAGCGCCCAAAACTCATGCCGCTCAAACGAGCGGTGAATCCGTAAAAAGCGCTCTTCCGAAATCCGCTTCCGCAAAACGATCTCGCCGCCTTCGTAGCCCACAAGATAAAGCGGGATACTACCCAGCGTCGACCCCAGCGAAGCCAGCAACACATAAAACAACAAGTGCCGGTGATCGCGATAAACATACAGCGCTACAACCGCGTCAACCGGCATCCCCAGCAGCGCCGAATCGGCAAACGCAACCGCAAACACGCCCCAAACCCCCAGCGGCCCCAGCAAATGCATAATCCATGCTGTATACCGCGCCAGAATGTGTCCCAGAGTTTTCAAAGGAGACTTACTGCTCGTGGGGATGAAAACCGCAAGCGATTTCGTTTCTTAATGGAAATCTATGAATGCTCGGTCCTACCGTCCAGCAAATTCAGCGCGTGAGGAATCAGTTCCAGCACCGCCTCCAGCGATTCCACCGCCCCGCTGGGACTGCCAGGCAAATTCAAAATCAGCGTCTTGCCGCGCACGCCGCACACTCCACGGCTCAATGCTGCAAACGGAGTCTTTCTGTAACCTTCGCTTCGCATGCGCTCAGCCACGCCGTCGATCACGCGTTCGCAAATCGCTTCTGTTGCCTCGGGAGTAACATCGCGCTCGGCAATGCCCGTCCCGCCTGTGGTCACGATCAATCGAACTTCCAGCGCCAGATGGACCAGGGCATTCTGAATCTGCATCGAATCGTCCTGCACGATTTGCTTTGCCGTTACGCGAAAGCCGGATTTTCCCAGCACCTCGGCGACCGCCGGCCCGGAAACGTCCACGCGCTCACCGCGTGCGCAGGAATCACTGACGGTAATCACAGCGGCCGAAAAATTTGACGGCAGATTCGCTTCAGTTGTCGAGGAGAACATCATCCTCCTCTTCGGTACGCCGGCTGTTGCCGCTGGTGGAACTCGCGTTGGCACTCACACTGGCGGTCGCGTCAGCGTCGGTAGCGGTACTGGGGCTGTTGCCACTACTCTCGTTGGCTACATCGTCACCGCCATCGCGCTGCGATTCATCGAGCAGACGCAAACCCTCCATCAGCAGACCTTGCGTATTGAGCTGCGTGGTTTCCTGATCGGTCTTGCCCTCAAAGTTGAGTTCGAAGTTGCCGCCCGTCCAGCGCAGAACCTTGAAGACCGCCTTATCTCCCAGCAAAGATCCGTAGGTCGCGTGCTTCACCTGCCCTTCAACAAAAAAGACTTCGCACTTCTCGCCTTCGTTATTCAGTTTGAGCTGGCAACTCTTGCGTCCCATCTCCAGCGACTGCATCAGATCGATCACATTCATCTGCGAAAGATTCCCGCGAACCACACCGTCGGAAGGCGCAGTCTTCGCCATCTTTTCCAGCGCAATGCGGTCCACCGTACGCTTGATGCGTCGCGTAGCTTCCTTCAGAAAGAAAGGTTTCGCCAGATAGTCGTCGGCGGCATCCTGCGGCGATAGACGCTCATCAATGTCCGCACGGCTCGCCATCAACACCGCGGAAAAATTCGCCGTGGCCGGACGGCTCTTGAGCTTCTCCACCAACTGCTTTCCATCCATTCCCGGCATGCGGTAATCGCACACGACGAGATCCGGCGGATCGTCAACTGCTTTCAGCAGCGCGTCCGCAGAGTCCCCCGCCGAGACGACCCGCGCAAACGAGGCGAGCGCGTGCTCCAGCATGCCCAATACCATGGGGTTGTCGTCGACAAGAAGCAGCTTGACGTCATTCGCCATTTGAGTTGATCCGGTCCGACTTGAGGTCCCGCTTCATCCGCTTATATTCGCCACTCTTGCCGCCACTCTTCCGCTGCAACACAATCTCCCGAATCTCGATTCCTTTGTCGAGACTTTTTGTCATGTCGTACACCGTCAGGGCGGCGACGCTGGCGGCGACCAACGCTTCCATCTCGACCCCGGTTTCGGCTGTCGTAACCGCTTTGGTGCTGATCGCGACGCCATTCTCGCACAGCGTCATCTCCACATCAACGAGGGCCAGAGGCAGAGGGTGGCACATGGGAATTAATTCGGATGTGCGTTTGGCAGCCATGATTCCGGCGATGCGGGCTACTTCCAGAGGATTGCCTTTGGGATTTTGCGGCAGAGCTTTCAGCACTTCTGGCTTGATGAGGACGAACGCACTCGCCTCTGCTTCGCGCCTGCTCGCGCTTTTTCCGGAGACATCGACCATGCGGGCGCGTCCCGAGTCGTCGTAGTGGGAAAGCTTCTTCGCCATGCGAACCTTCTATCTTACATGGGACGCAGGCGAGAGGCAGTCAAACTCAACGCAGGACATAGCCAGCGACGTCTCTAGCGGAGCAGCACTGCTACCCATTCGCCCGCGAGGATGTGCTCGCGATCCGGTGGTATCACTAGGAGGCAATTCGAGCGAGTCCGGGCTGCGATATCTCCCGATCCCTGCCAAGGAACTAATTCCACCTGAGAATTGTCATACTGGCCGGAAAGAACCGCGGGAAGGAAACGCGTCAAACCGGGCTTGACGCGGATTTCGGATTTCAGTCGAGTATGCAGGAATGTGAGCGGACGCGGAGACACTCCGGCCAGTGCTTCGAGCACCTTGCGGGCGAACAGCTCAAAGGTGACCATAGTTGAGACTGGATTGCCGGGGAGACCGAAGAAGTACTTGTGCGAAGGGGGCGCCGAAGCTCCTGCGCGGGCGGGAGCGCCCGCGCCATATGGAACGCGACCGAATACGACGGGACGCCCGGGTTGAATCTTTGCTCCGGTGAAAAAAAATTCAGCTTGCATTTTGGCCAGCACCTGCTCGACCAGATCGTAGCGGCCCATGGAGACGCCGCCGGTCATCAGAAGCAAATCTGCTTGCAAGCCTTGCTCTATCAGTTGACGCAAACGATGCGGCTCGTCGGGAGCGATCGGCAGCAGCATGGGTTCGCCTCCAGCCTCCTGAATCTGCGCGGCTAGCGAGTAGCTGTTAGAGTTTCGAATCTGCGTGGGGCCGATCTCCGCATCGTCGACATCGACGATTTCGTCGCCCGTGGTCAGCACCGCGACGCGCGGTCGAACAAACACCTGCAGCCGCGATTTCCCAACTGAGGCGGCGAGTGCCATGGCCCCTTCGTTGAGCCGTGTTCCGGGACTCAGTAACAAGCTGCCGGATCCGGCCTCAGCTCCTCGGGCAACGATGTTCTCTCCCGCAGCAATTCCCCTTGTAATTGTGACGCGTTCGTTCTCGAGCGATGTGTACTCGACCATTACAACGGCGTCGGCGCCCCGCGGCACGGGAGCGCCAGTCATGATGGAAAATGCCTCGCCTTGATTCAGCGCGAGCGAAGCGCTCACGGGCTGCGGGCCGGCTTTGATCTCTCCCATAACCCTTAGCTTGGCCGGGAGCTGCGCCAGATCGGCGGAGCGCACGGCGTAACCATCACGTGTGGATCGCGAAAAAGGGGGAATATCGCGGTCGGCAGTAATGGGCTCGGCGAGAATTCTTCCCGCCATATGGAGCAGGTCGACGGTTTCGTGAGCGCCAGGGGACAAATGCGATGCATGGTCTTCGACCACGCGGCGTGCGTCTTCAAAGGCTAGAACAAGTGATTGGGTCGGCATTGCGGCCATGCGGAGATGATAGTGGAACGTGCACGTCAGGAGTGGCGGATTCTTGCGCAGCTGCCAATAGTTATGGCGCGTTTACAGGCGCAGCTGAAGCCCCGCCCGTTCGAAACGGCTATCGAACCAATTCCTGTCCCAACACCGTCGCATTGCTGGCGAAGGAGAGCCCGGTTTCGAGATCGATGACGCGGTCGCGCACCAACTGAGCGATTTCGCCGTCGAAGTGTTGCATGCCTTCGGTAGCTCCGGACTTCATGGCATCGAGCAAGGTTTTGCCGTCGCGCTCGCCTTTCTCCACGCACTCCCGCGTGCGCGCGTTTGCTTTCAGGATTTCGGCGATCGGAACTCGTCCGCTGCGATCGGTTTTCGGCAGTAGGCGCTGGCAGATGATGTAGCGGAAAGTTTTGGCAAAGCGTTCGCGCACCTTCGCTTGTTCCTCAGGCGAGAACGAGCTGACGATGCGCTCTACGGTCTTGGGCGCATCCATGGTATTGAGGCTGGAAAGAACAAGATGGCCGGTCTCGGCTGCTTCGAGAACGATCTCAATAGTCTCGCGGTCGCGCATTTCTCCCACCAGAATTACTTTTGGCGCCTGGCGCAGCGCGGAGCGCAACGCATGCGCAAAGCTGGGAGTGTCGCTGTGCAGTTCCCGCTGATGAATGGTGGAGCATTTGTGGTTATGCAGAAATTCGATGGGATCTTCAATAGTGATAATGTGGTAATACTTTTCGCGATTGATGCAATCGAGCAGTACGGCAAGAGTGGATGATTTGCCGGAGCCGGCTGGTCCGGCGACGAGCACAATGCCGTCGCGCAGTTTGGCAACCTCAGCCAGGTGGTCGGGCAATCCAAGCGAGGCCAAGTCTGGGATAAGGGTTGAGATAACTCGCATCACAACAGCGCAACTGCCCCGTTGAATGAAGACATTCACGCGAAAGCGCGCGACCCCGGGCAAACCGTAGGAAACATCGCACGATCCCTGTTCACGCAGGGTTGCGACTGCCTGCTTGTTGTCGCCAATCAAGTCGGCGGCTATGTGGCGAGTGTCGTCTGGCGTGAGGCTTGAAAGTCCCGGCACCTGCACCGGAATGAGCTGGCCGTAAACCTGGACTTGGGGCGGCCGGCCGGGAGAAAAAATCAGGTCGCTGATTTTTTCCGCAGCACGCAGCATAGCGGCAAGCAATGCGGGCGTCGCCACCTTGCCACTGCCGGAATAGCCTTCCAGAGAAACAGAAATTGCTGAAATGCCAGGCGCTGCCATTCCACCCTCAGAAAAATAAACTTTAGGGAAATTGCACAAACCACAGAGGGGGAATCGCCAACCGAAGTCGACTTGATGTATCTAATCTACATTGCTCGCGGCGGAAGCGTAAGGCCACTAAGTACATAGTCCTTAGTAATGTCGAAGACGCAAAGTGAAAAAGGGCGGCCGGTAGGCCGCCCTGACAAGGCTTACGAGTAAGGATCTAATTTGATTTCTTGGCTTGCGCTTTCTTCTTGCCATAGTCGACTTCAACCTTGGCGCCGATAGTGGCGAGCATCTGCTTGGCTACGTCCGCGTATGGGCCTGTGGGTTGCAGTTCCAGATACTTGTTGAAGGCCTCCGCGGTACCCGGGGGCGCGATCGTTTTATCGCCCTGCAAAGTTGCTTTCCCGATAAGATTAACGCCCTTCTGATAGTAGGCATCCGCCTTGGTAGGATCAGCCGCTATGCATTTATCAAAAGCTGCGATGGCCTCATCGCCTTTGCCGGCGTTAGTAAGAACCGCCCCCATATTGTAGTAATACTGCGCCGCACCCGCGGGATCGGCTTGGGCAGCTTGCTGGTAAGTCTTTGCTGCATCCTCGACCTTGCCATCTTTTGCATAGGCTTCGGCCAGATTGTTGTAATAGGCTGCGAGAGTTTTGGTGGCATTAGGATCTTTATCATTGGTGATGCCCTGTTTCAATTGCAACGCTTTTTGATAGGATTCCACGGCCGAATCGAGGCGCTTTTTCTTTTCCGTAGGATCGGTCTGTTTATTGGCTGACATGCGGTAGGCGTCACCCAACTTGAACCAGATAAGATCGCGCGTAGCGTCAATTTCGTTGGCTGACTTCAAGTCAGCAATCGCCGTCTCGAAATCACCGGAGTCGGAGGCTACTTTGGCCGCCGCCAGCTTTTCGTTCAAGGACTTTACCGTGTTCACTTCTTTCTTTTGCTTCTCTTGCTGTTCCTGCTGGGCCTTGATTTGCTCCGGAGTCAAGCCCTGCCCCTTGGCTTGTTCCGCGGCCAGCTTTTTCAGGTCGAAGTCGAGCGTGTTTTCGTCGAGCGTTACCTGAAATTTGTTTTGATGGAACATTTCTTTGTTCGCTTTTAAGTCGTCGGCATTCTTGTACAGCGTCACGTTGTACGAACCGGCCCCGACGCCCAGTGAGAAATACTCGCCCTTCTTGTTGGTCTTGAGGGTATATTTCTGACCATTGTCCTGGTTGGCGTAAACCACTATTCCATCGACAATTGGATTGCCTTCTGTGTCCTTGCAAACGCCTTTGACGGTTCCCGACGCCCCCTGCGCGAACATCGGGGTCGCGCATAGTCCCAGCATTAAAAAAAACATAGTGAATACTGCGAAGTGTCTCTTCATCGTGGCCTCCCGGCCTACTGGATTATCAAATATCGACTTCCGATTGCTAATTGAAAATCGAGCCGGAGCCGCGCTTGGTTTTCAATCAACTTGATTCTCAATCAACACCGGCAATCACAACTCAACAATTGCTCTTCCCGCGTAAGAAATCGGATCGTCGACTCCCGCTGCCGCAAACGCCCGCAAGCGCAAAATACAGCTGTCGCATTGGCCGCAGGCTTCGTCCTCCCGGCCATAGCATGACCAAGTTAAATCCAAGGGAGCATTCAGTTCAAGGCCGAGCTGAACAATTTCCACCTTGCGCTTGGCAATGAGCGGGGTGACAATTTCAATGGTCCCTTCCTTCGTTCCCGCCCGGATGACGCGATTAAAGGCTTCATAGTAGGC
Organism: Candidatus Deferrimicrobiaceae bacterium; assembly: GCA_035654555.1. Classification (GTDB taxonomy): domain Bacteria; phylum Acidobacteriota; class Terriglobia; order Terriglobales; family Acidobacteriaceae; genus Sulfotelmatobacter. The sequence goes on from DASRWO010000122.1 coordinate 8,581, forward strand.
GGGCCGGCAATCGGGATAGCCAGAGCTGTCGGGTTCGACGGCGCCGATATAAATCTTCTCCGCTCCCAATACCTCAGCCCAACTGACCGCGACAGATAAAAAATGCGCGTTTCGAAAGGGCACATAAGTGACTGGAATTTCATGATCAGCAACGGGCGCGACAGGCACCGCAATATTGCTGTCCGTCAATGCCGAGCCCCCGATGGCGCGCAGAGCTTCATTTCGAACCAGGAGCCTTTCGCGGATATGCAGCCGGTCACAAATCTCCAGGAAAGATTGCCGCTCGCGCTGTTCGGTGCGCTGCCCGTAACTCACGTGCAAGGCCGCGGCTTGATGGTCGCGCGCGGCTAGCGCGGCACAGACACACGAATCCATTCCGCCGCTTAAGAGAACGATTGCCCGGGGTTTTGTTAGGTGCGACATTTCTTGTCAATGAGAATTACTGATAATTGGTCGTTGATTCCAAAGCGTAAGCGATTACACTCCCTTTACCGCCGGATCCCAAATAAATTTGTGCAGTTGAAGCCCCAAACGAGCGGGAACTCCATCGGCGAGCATCCACTCAGCCAATTCTTGAGGATCGAGCAGACAATGTGAGCTATCCCGCGCGCCGGTAGCATCCTTGCGAAACGCCGGCGAGAATAACACCGCATTCACACGCTCGGCCAGATTGTGTTGCCGGACGAACTCGCGAGCGAATTCGTAATCAGCGCGGTCACTCAGCACAAACTTTACTTCATCGATCGCATTCAGGGCAGCCAGATTGTCGATAAGGAATGTGTCCGGCGCTCCAGAGTGAGGACACTTCACGTCTACGATCTTGATGACTTCCGCTGGAACCCTCGTCAACGGGCGCTCTCCGCTGGTTTCGAGCAACACTCGATATTCATCTTCCAGCAATTTCTCCATAAGCGGCAGTAGCTCCCGCTCTTGCAGCATAGGTTCGCCGCCTGTTATCTCCACTAATCCGCTTTTTGGACTAAGGCGCTTCACTTTGTCCAAGACTTGTTCTGCAGTCATTTTGCGCCCGCCGTGAAATGTGTACTCGCTGTCGCACCAGAAGCAGCGCAGATTGCATCCCGTCAGCCGCACGAAGAGGCAGGGCAGTCCGGCGTGGGTCGATTCACCTTGCAGCGATTTGTAGATTTCGGTTATCTGCATTTAGAAATGGCCGGCGTCTGGCCGGCCCGACTGCGGGCAGAACGCCCGCCGGATAGCCGCGCTACGATTCCGAATACTTGGCGGTGGTGGTGTCGGTTTCAAATACGGTTACATCTTTCACCCGCACCCGGCCATTGGTCACGCTTTTCAACCGCGCATTGGATTCGTCGTAAAAATATTTGGCCAGATTTTCCGCCGAGGGATTGATCAGGGTAAAGGGCTCAATGTCGTTGATCATCTGGTGATCGAGCCGCTCGATCACATGCCTCATCACTTCCCGCAAATCCTTGAAATCGAGCAAAAGACCGGCCTTGTCAAGTTCGGCTCCGGCCAGCGTGACCCGAATTTTGTAATTATGCCCGTGCGGATTTTCGCACTTGCCCTTGTAATTCCGCAGGTAATGTCCTGCGGCAAAAGTATCGTCAACTGTAACTTCGAACATTCTTTCCTCAGCGATCAGTCTTTCAACCCGGAACACCTATTGTACCGCTCGCTGCTGCCGTTACGCTTGACGCCGGGACGCGAGCCCCTGTAGTTTGCCTATTCGGCTTTCATCGGTTAAGGAGCGATAATGCTGCGTCGCAAGTGCGTTTTAGCCCTCTCGATTGTTTTAGCCCTCATCACCGGTCTCGCCGCACAGACCAAGCCGGAGGGCCCCGAGTTCGAGGTCAAGGAACACTATACAAAGTACGAATATAAAATTCCCATGCGCGACGGTGTGCATCTGTTCACCGCCGTTTACGTTCCCAAGGATGCCTCGCATTCTTACCCGTTCCTCATCAATCGAACGCCTTACAGCGTGGCCCCCTACGGCGTGGATCTGTATCGCAAGCAGCTCGGCCCCGCGCCTGACTTCGACAAAGCGGGATACATCTTCGTTTTCCAGGACGTGCGCGGCCGCTACATGTCCGAAGGGACTTTCGTGGAGATGCGTCCGCACATCGACAACAAGAAATCCAAACAGGATGTGGACGACTCCAGCGATCTCTACGACACCATCGACTGGCTGCTCAAGAATGTGCCCAACAACAATGGTAACGCCGGCATCTGGGGCATTTCCTATCCCGGATTTTTCACTTCCGCCAGCATGATCGATTCGCATCCCGCGCTGAAGGCGGCTTCCCCGCAAGCTCCCATGACCGATCTTTTTATGGGAGACGATGCTTATCACGGTGGCGCCTTCATGCTAGATGCCAACTTCGGCTTCTATGCATTCTTTAAGCCGCAGGAAAATCCGCAGCTTCCGCCGAAGACGCCTGTGCCTTTCGACTTCGGTACAAAAGACGCCTACGACTTTTATTTGAATGTTGGCCCGATCAGCAATCTTTCGAAATACCTTGACGGCAACAGTTTTCTCTACGACGACCAGATGCGCCACGACACCTACGACGATTACTGGAAGGTTCGCAACTTGGCGCCGCATATGAAAAACATTCACTGCGCAGTGCTAACGGTCGGAGGATGGTTCGACGCCGAAGACCTGCAAGGTCCGTTCAGCACATTCCACGCGATCGACAAGAACAATTCAGGAATCTTCAATGCGCTTGTGGTCGGCCCGTGGGTCCATGGTGGCTGGTACCGTTACGACGGAAATCACCTGGGACGCGTCGAATTCGCGTCGGACACGGGCGAGTATTACCGGAAGAATATTCTCTTTCCGTTTTTCGAGCAGTACTTAAAAGGCGACGGCGACGCAAAACTTCCGAAAGCGTATGTATTTGAAACCGGCACGAACGTGTGGAGGAGATATTCGGCGTGGCCTCCGAAACAAGCTGAGGCGAAGACTCTATATTTGCACGCCGGCGGTGAATTGTCGTTCGATCCCCCGAGCGCAGATTCTTCCAGCTTCGATGAGTATGTCAGTGACCCGGCGAAGCCCGTGCCCTTTGTGGACTATGCGGCGATCGAGGTGCCTCAGGAATACATGCTCTCCGACCAGCGCTTTGCGACCACCAGAACGGATGTTCTGACCTACGAGACGCCGGTACTGCAGGAAGATGTAACCGTCGCCGGTTCTATCTCTCCGAAACTTTTCGTTTCGACGAGCGGAACGGACTCCGATTGGGATGTGAAACTGATCGATGTCTATCCAACCGACTATCCCGATAGTAAGTTCGACGAGCCCAAACCTGAAGACAAATCGAAGCGGCGCACCGACGTGCCTCCACCATCTTTCACCATGGGCGGCTATCAGCAACTGGTGCGTGGCGAACCTTTTCGCGGGAAGTTTCGCC
>DASRWO010000123.1:0-9206 GCA_035654555.1 Candidatus Deferrimicrobiaceae bacterium
ATGTACTTCCGTAATTCGGAATCAACGGTATTTAGCTCTCCGCTTGTGACGTGCAGAATTGTTCATGAGACCCGTTCTCACGAATATCTCCTAGGAGCCAACCATGCCGATCTATCAGCCTTCCCTCGAAACGGTGACAAATCTATTCGGTGGTGAATCACGCAATGTTTTGTCGCTTCACGTCACTGCTCTAGTTGCGGGCGCTCTATCTCAGGTGGAAGCCACAATCGAACTCACCAATCGAATTTGTGATCGCTATTTACCTGGTCAACCCCGGCGGACTACAAATCGAATTCGATCTTCTTCGGTGGCCTAGTCCCAAGAGTTTTGGGGGCGCTATAACTGAATTGCTCGGAGGTTCATAGGCGCGAATACCGCGGGACAAAGAAAGCGTTCGTCGGCGTCGAGTACGCGGTGCTGCGAGTCACCAGTCAACAGAGCCGCAAACTCTTGAGCGAGGCGCGAGCCGTTCCGCCGCTGATATCAGGCACAATCATCAATTCAAGGACGGTGACTCCTGCGAGTTCAACCTGATATTCCTCGTTCTCGCGTATTGTCTCAGGGGGACTAAAATTCCACTGCTGGCGCACAATTTCTCGAAACGAATGTCCGCCGTCCGGGGACCACCGCAAGACGAACTCTTGGGTGCGCTTAGTTTCGTTTTCCTCGAAGACGAGCAAGACGCGGCTAAGCTTTTGCGGTTGATCGAAAATCAGGCGGATCGTTTGAGTTCCCGGTGTTGCCGCCCGCCAGCCCCGCGTTTCTCCTGACACCAGCGCATACTCGATCCCATAGTCCTTCTCTTCCGATGTGACCTTGACCGAAGACACGCGGTCGAGGTCTAGGCAGCCTTCATCAGAAAGCGAAGCGATAGACGCGAAAGAGGGGATCAGTCGCTTTCGCATACTGTCCCAACTCTACTTTCCTGCCGATGTGTCTCGATTGCGTCAGGCCGAGGAATTGTTCGACGCCAGTTTCGTTCGCCCCTATCCAGTGCTTCAATCAATTCTTGAATCAGCAAACTCAGTTTCGTTGAGTCCCTTTCATTTGCCACCGCAAGACAGAGTTCGCGCCAGTCTTTCTGCTGCCCGTCAGCCATATTCACCTCCAACGATCCAGGTGCGAAATGCTCACGAATGCTGCATTGGTATAGAGCATGTTTGGTGCCACTAGGTTAAGGTTCTGCTGATAATGGGTTCCAACAGCGTGTGTGTAGTTTTCATCACGTGATTCGGAAATTTTGGGATACAGGATTCCCTGTACTACTCGGCTGCCAACAAAACCGTCTCGGCGACACATAGCCTTCCCTGCAATCCTTGCCTATATCGTGCTTCCGAATCACGTGGATTTGGTGAAGATGGCGAGGTAGAGGAAGAGCAAGAGCGCGAGAGCACCAAGGACGCTTCTCACAGCATGCAACGCGCCCCAGCGTGCGAGCAGACGCTCTATTTCAACTGCCGCCTGTCCAGTGTCGGGCTGAGCAATTGTTTGTTGGTGGGCAAAATCACGATCAGAGTGAACAGAATGACTGACGCCAATAGCACTCCGGCAACCAACAACCATCACATCGCGGTAGAATTCGATTCGCGGGGGCTGCGGTCACTTGCAGTCCCCCAGGCTGAATCACTTACAGATTGGACAGGATGGGCAGCAACACGTCGCGGCTATAATGGTTGCCGCTTTAGCTCCGAGAGCGACCAACAAAACTAGCGCAAGAGAGTACAGTTTTCTCATCACCGTTTCCTTTCGTCAATCGTGAGTTTGGCAAGCCCTCGATTAGGCAGCACAGTTCTTCGTCCCGCGCACATGTCAACACATCGTTTGATAAACAAAGGCGGCGAAAGCGACGCAGCCTTTGTTGCAGAGTGCGGAGCGAGTGAATTTGTCGCTCAAGTGCCTTATCCTTGTCATCAAGCCACTGCATAACGTCGGGGCATGGATTCCCGCCGTCGTGCGCCACTTCGATGACTTTTTTCATCTCCGAAAGCGTCAACCCAACAGTTTTCGCTTTCAAAATGAAGTTAATGTACCGGACAGCTTCAGGAGCGAAAACGCGATACCCAGTGTGAGTTCGATTCGCTCTTGGCAGCAATCCAATCCCTTCCCAGTACCGCAGGGTCTTCGGTGTAACGCCTGCGCTCTTTGCGAGGGCTGAGATGCTGAGTGCCTGTCTCATGGTTCGCCTCGGAACACCTTAAAGCTTACCCCAAGGGCAAGGTGCAAGAGGGTCGATCCGAGGGGCATAGGAGGGTATCAGTGCCATAATGTTGGGAATGGCTTCTGTTCTGCAAATCACCGCCCCGGACGCTATTCGTCGCATTCGACGGGTGCAAGCAATCACAATCGCTTGGATGAGCGTGGAGGCTGCTGTATCCCTATTCGCAGCTTGGCGGGCACGCAGTCCGGCTCTACTCGCCTTCGGTGGAGACAGTGCCATCGAACTCCTCTCTGCGAGCGTTGTGCTGTGGAGGTTCCGCGCCGATGCTGCACAAGAGCCTGCTGAGCGGCTGTCAGCCCGAATCGCGGGGGCGCTGCTGTTCGCGCTCGCTGCCTATGTCGTCGTGGCTTCGGTCTTCGCTCTGGTGGGACACAATGAACCCAAACCAACTCTTCTGGGGATCGCCATTCTGATCGCGGCGGCTGCAATCATGCCGTGGCTCGCGAAGGAGAAGCGACACCTGTCGGCAGCTACGGGCAGTGCTGCATTACGAGCCGATGCGGCACAGTCGGGGCTGTGTGCCTACCTTTCGCTGATCGCGCTGGTAGGGCTGGCAACTAACGCAATGTGGCACGTAGCATGGGCTGACCCCGTTGCGGCTTTAGTGATTGTGCCATTGGTCATCTGGGAAGGTCGCGAAGCCGTGCGCGGGAAGCCGTGCGGCTGCTGCTGATCTGACCCGCTACGCGAGGTCGCCATGCCTACCGCTGAGTGGCGTCATTTCTGACTTCCGTTGGGTTTCCCATCTGGTGCTCTGAAACCTGGAACCGCAGGAACTCGTGAACGGCTTTCACCGCCTTTTTGTTAGCAGTGTTGATCAAGATTTTGGCACCCGTGTCGGTCTGCTCGAATTGATAGTGGATGTCGCTGTGTAGCTTTTCCATCGTCGGCACACCGGGAGGTGTGGTGTCGTGAATGAACATGGGAATGTTGAAGTCACCTTCCGAAAACATCTTTGCGACATGCGATAGGTGCATGCGAATGTGGTCACGAATCTCGTCATCTTTCGGATCGTTCGCACTGACTTGGATCACTCCTCCTTCTCTTGGCAAAACAGATTTTCAGCGATTCGACAATGCTGTACGCCAAGTGCTCACGGTATCAAAGTCTGAATTGCTGAAACGGAAAGAGCGGGAGAAGCGGAAGACGGAAGCAAAGCGGCCCAAAAGATCGTGACTCTGGGTGTGGGTAACCTAGGTAACCATACGGTGCAGACTGTATGGTATCGAACACTTCCACCTGAGACACTTTTGGCGTGTCCAGCCGTCCTGAAATTCCGTTGCGCGATTTCTCGGAAGTAGAGCGCGATCTACAACAAGTGCTCATGCGCCTCAAAAATACCCACAACCCGAATTCGAAACGCACGCTCCTGCGCAGCCTAAGAGAATTGCTCGAAGAAGCTGATCTCGTCACCACTATGTGGGATTAGCGCGGACCCCCAAAAAGCTAACACCCTAGTTTTGTCAAGTATATTATTGCCATATTCTTCGGCAAATGTGTAGTTCGAGAGTGCGCGTTGACCCGTCATTTTCCGACCACTGAATCAACCTATGTCGGCACGTCGATTATGATTTCTGAGACGCGAGGACGATTCGATGAAAACTCTTGCTGAGTCGCGGCGTGATTTTCTTAGGGCAGTGGGCACGACGGCCGGCGCGGCGTTGCTCTCACCCTACGCTGCTATTTGTCAAAGCGACGCGCCCACGCAGGGGAGCGAATCTGAGACTGTGACCCACGAGTCTGATTCGCCAGACTACACGTTGCGCATCGGAACGTCTCCTATCGAGATCGCACCCAACCGCATCCTCTCAGTGACTAGCTACAACGGGCAATTCCCCGGTCCGTTGCTTCGCTTCAAGGAAGGGCAGCGGGTCACGGTGGATGTCTACAACAACACTGATGTATCCGAGCAACTGCACTGGCACGGGCAAAAGGTACCAACAGATGTGGATGGCGCATCCGAGGAAGGCACGCCGTTTATTCCTGCGCATGGTAAGCGCCGGATCGTGTTTATTCCCCAGCCAGCGGGCTTTCGCTTTTATCACACGCACAACCGAGCAGGTGCGAACCTTTCCGGCGGACAGTACAGCGGTCAGGTTGGAGCCGTTTACATCGAGCCTCGAAACGAACCGGGGAGGTACGACCGTGAAGTATTTCTCGTGCTCAAGGAGTTTGAACCTACCTTCAGTCGTGGCGGGGACATGGCGATGGATTTCCTCTTCCCATCCTCTCCGATCAAGGCACTCGAAGAGGCAGGAGAGTCTGCGATGAAAGCCTCGCTCGCGAAGGGCATGCCGAAGGGCTACGAAGTGGGCTACGGTTCATTCACGATCAATGGGCGCATGCTCGGGCACGGAGAGCCTATCCGAGTGAAGCAGGGCGAACGAGTCCTCTTCCACGTCCTGAATGGGAGCGCGACCGAGATTCGCAGTCTGGCGCTACCGGGTCACTCGTTTCACGTCATCGCGCTGGATGGGAATCCGGTGCCGAATCCGACACGGGTTCCCGTGCTCTGGTTGGGAACAGCGGAGCGTATCTCTGCAATTGTCGAAATGGATCATCCCGGTGTCTGGGTTATGGGCGATCTGGACAACGATGATCGCCGTCGTGGGATGGGGATTGTCGTCGAATATGCTGGTCGTTCAGGGAAGCCGCAGTGGCTTGCCCCGCCCCCGCCGCACCGATGGAACTATATGCTTTTTGCAAAGCCCGGCATCACTTCAGGCGCGGCACACGAAACGTTCGAGATGATATTTGTCAAAGACAACGCCGCCGAGGAAGGCTTTAATCGTTGGACTATCAATGGCGTTGCTTACCCAACGACGGGCGCGATGATGCCAGCTGTGTTCCATGTACAACAGGGGAAGCGATATCGCATTCGCATGCGCAACGCGAGCGATGACATACATCCGATTCATCTTCATCGGCACACTTTTGAGTTGACTAGTCTGGGCGGAAAGCCCACCGGTGGAGTCATGAAAGACGTGGTTATGCTCGGAGGGTACCAAGAGGCAGAGATCGACTTCGTTGCAGACAATCCGGGGCTGACGCTATTCCATTGTCACCAGCAACTTCACATGGACTACGGCTTCATGACGTTGTTTGATTACCTGGAAACAACTTGAAAGACAGGAGAACGCAATGCAAGCTCCACGAATCCTGGCAAGCAGTGCGCCGTCTGCAACCATTCTGATCCGCTTGATGGTGGGATGGGTATTTATGTCTGAGGGAATCCAGAAATTCCTGTTTCCTGACGCTTTGGGGGTCGGACGGTTCACAAAAATCGGCATCCCGGCTCCGCACTTCTTTGCCCCATTCGTTGGAGTCGTGGAAATTGTCTGCGGAGCGCTGCTGATTATTGGGTTGCTGACGCGCCTAGCTGTGGTTCCGCTACTCATCGACATTCTGGTCGCGATTGCAACCACGAAGATTCCAATGCTGTCGAAAGCGGGATTCTGGGACATGATGCACGAAGCTCGCACAGACTTTTGCATGTTGCTAGGTCTGATATTCCTCCTCATCGTCGGTTCCGGTACTCTGTCTTTCGATGAACGCCTCTCACGCCAATCAGAACGCCCCATCAGATAGCCCCTCTCCACAAGGGCAGGTTTCGCTGGCTGAACTCGCGCTCATCTTTCTCAAGCTGGGCACGATTGCGTTCGGCGGTCCTGCCGCTCACATCGCCATGATGGAAGACGAGTTCGTTCGGAAGCGACAATGGCTCACTGAAGCAGATTTCCTCGACAGGCTAGGGATGGCGAACCTAATCCCCGGTCCTAGTTCGACAGAAGTAGCGATCTTCATCGGCTACTCGAAGCGGGGCTGGGCAGGATTGATTGTTGCAGGTTGTGGCTTCATATTCCCGGCTGCTGGCTTAGTAGCCGGGATCGCTGCCGTCTACGTTCGCTTCGGGGCTTTGCCGCAAGTCGTTGGCATTTTGTACGGCATTAAACCTGCTGTGATCGCGATCATCTTGCAAGCGTTGTGGAGCCTTGCTCGGACGGCGGTAAAGACAAAGCTACTTGCAGCCATCGCGGTGACTGCGGTTCTTCTTAGTGGAGTCGGAATTGCTCCGCTTGTCGTTCTTGCGATTGCTGGGATTGCCTCCGGCGCGGCGGCGTGGTTCAAAAGCCAACAGCGGGTCGCGCTAACCGTGATTCCACTATCAGGGCGCTTTGCCCTGCTGGTCGGAACGGCGGCTGCGGCTGCGGCGACTGCTCCCGTCAGCATGCTTCGGCTATTCCTCTCGTTCTTGAAAATCGGATCGGTCGTGTTCGGAAGTGGATACGTGTTACTCGCGTTTCTGAGAACGGAATTCATAGACCATCTGCATTGGCTCACGGAAAAGCAACTGATTGATGCGGTTGCCGTTGGGCAATTCACTCCCGGACCCGTGTTCACGACGGCCACGTTCATCGGCTACTTGGTTGCGGGAATAGGCGGTGCGTTCGTCGCGACCTTGGGCATCTTTGTGCCCGGATTCGCCTTCGTTGCCTTGAGCGGGCGGATGATTCCACTGATCCGGCGCTCTGCGTCGGCGGCAGCAGTATTGGACGGAGTCGTGGTCGGGTCTTTGGCTCTGATGGCTGTAGTCGCGTGGCAACTAGGACGAGCAGCCGTGCTGGATTGGATTACGTTGGGAATTCTCGTCATCGATTTGGTGTTGCTCCTGCGGTACCGGATCAATTCAGCATGGTTAATTGCTGGTGCAGCCTTCATAGGCTGGCTTGTCGGCTAATCTGATCTGGGCGGTAGCCTCAGAAGGTATATCCATGGGCTAGCGACCGACCCACCCAAAACAGGGGACGAAAGGCCCCAATAAATGAGGTCGCCGCAGACACCCTTTCGAACCACCTCGATAATGCAGGCTAAAAGCCTCGAATTACGAGCGTGGGTGGCTTCCGCGTACTGCTTGAGCACATCCATGTTGGTGTCCGAGCAGAGCCGATGGCCTTCGTGTGCCTAGCCGTGATTCCACTTGGAATGGCGCTGGGTGCCGAACGGTTCAGCTCCACTCGGATGATGGTGCCTAGTAGGGTTTGACTCTTCTGGGGCGGCAGGGACATAATGCGCATCTGCCGCCGCTTCGGTCAAAAGTCGAGAAAAGCGTAAGGAGCGAAGCTTATGTGGAAAAGGCCGGATGATGGAGGAGACGCGCAGCTACCAAGAGTCACATCGAAGGACATGTTCGAGACGCCGGAGATGACCTTAGAGTCGGCCAAAGAAACGCTGGTTGAGGTTTGCCGGAACAGCAAGCCGGAGAAGCCTAGTATCGCGGTCGGCCCTCAGAAAGTTCCTACCAGTCGACCCTCGGTGCCAACGATCATGGCGACCTACTCAGAAGCGGTCGACGAGTTTACGAAGAACGCTAATGTCCTGATGGAGCAGCTTCCACTTCTTGGCAAGGCGCGTGATGCGTATGAGCAAGCTATGAAGGTCAGCGCTGAACTGCGGAGGGAATTGGACACCGGAGATGAGCGCCTTCGAACTCTCATGAGCCATTTAGAGCAGGTACTCGATGCCAATCCCGACAGGAAGAAGCCGGAGGCAGCGAAAGTCGGGGTGATCGGAGCGAGCAAGAATAGATTTCCATGAAGGTCGCCCGATCCGCTTGGGCATGTACACCCAATCCGAAAAGCGACGCACAAGCCTATGGGAAATCCTCCCACCTCGCCGCCGACCGTATTGAAGTGATCGTAAAGAGTTGACAAAACTGGCCAGCGGCAAGTGGAGGTGATAGTCGACCTCAACTTGCGCAGGTCGTGTGCGATCAGGACCCAGCGTTTAGAGCAACCCCTCGATCCCTATTCGTTCAATCCCGAAATTGCTTTTAAGAAATCCGCTTGCGCCTTTTTCAAGTGCGCGAGGATAGGCGTCCGGATTCCGTCGCCCACATTCACACCTTCGTTAGCAAAATACTTTGTTCATTGTCTGCAAACTTGAGTAATGTCGGAGATGAACGAAACTGCTGCTTTTGGCTGCGACTTCTTGTAGAAAATTCAAAAGAAAGAAATATGACCGGGAAACTCGCGCCTGCGTCCGCTGCACGCTAGGGTTTGCTTCCCCAAGCCAAACTGGTGGTCAATGAAAAAAGTCACAATCACAGTATTCGTCTTAGCCGCGTCTTTGCTGGCATGGAATCGTCTAAGAAGTGTGCCTGACGATGAAATAACGGTCACGAAAATCGAACTGGTAGCGGAGCACGATCCGCAGATCGACCCACAGACATGTTGGATTACGGCTACGGGACGAAAAGGGCACTCCCGCGTTGAATATAAGGCCGTAAACTGGAACGGAAGCTGCCCCGAGATCGAATCGATAGTCGTCAATCGGGACGGTTTGTTGATCCGAAAAGGTGATGTGGCTTTTTCGTCGGGTGACCCATCATTCTGGTCAGCGACGGTGCAGTCGGAGCGCGTCATTCAGTGAAGCGATTGTTTGGCGGCTGGAATCTATCGTCGCTAGCGGTGGGCTTTTCCACAAAAAACGCCCCGAGCCTTTGAGACCTAGACCTTGGCCAATGATGGTTTCGTTTACTTTCATCGGCATAGTTTGGGATAGTGCTCATTGACCCAATGGTGAGTGTAATCGGGATTTTTCGTCAATTGGTGATACCCTCACCGACAGCGGCGATGATGTTTCTCTTCAAAGTTGAGGAAGTATTGGAGATTTCGGGGCGAGGATGCGTCATAGTCCCCGCTGTATCGGAAGAGACGGATTTCAAGATAAAGCCACGCGATGCCATTCAGCTTCGCACTCCTGAAGGGCGGACCGTTGACACCCATATCGGCTCTGTGGAGTTTTTAAAGCCAGCGCTGGGAGCCTGCCACATGGCGATACTGCTGCCGCCAGACGTGCTAAAGGAAGATGTCCCAAAGGGAACCGACGTGTGGCTCGCGCAAAGCCAATGAGCGTAATGGGGATTTTTCGCCAACCAACCGAGCTCACAGTGTAGGATTGTCTGTTTTCTTCTTTCGGACTGGCCCAT
>DASRWO010000124.1:0-5084 GCA_035654555.1 Candidatus Deferrimicrobiaceae bacterium
GGAACCGGGCGACCGCGTGGGGCTATTCGGCTTTGGTTCATCCGCGCATCTCGCCATAGCAGTCTTGCGATCCTGGAACTGCGATGTGTATGTCTCGACACGCGGAGCTTCCCATCGCAAACTGGCTGCCTCGTTGGGCGCGAAATGGGTGGGACAGGAAACAGACAAGCCGCCGGTTGAACTCGACCGTGCCGTGACTTTTGCGCCTAGTGGCGACGTGGTGATTGCCGCGCTTGCTAGCTTGCGTAAGGGTGGAATCGTCGCCATTAACGCGATTCATCTGGATCGAATTCCTCAGTTTGATTACGACCACCTGCTCTGGGGCGAGCGCCAGATTCGCAGCGTTGCAAATATGACTCGGGCGGACGCCCGCGATTTTCTAAAGATCGCGGCCGACATTAAGCTCCAGCCAAAGGTCAATGTTTTCCCCCTCGCACAAGCTAACCAAGCTTTGGCTGCCGTCAAGAATGATGCTGTCGACGGAGCGGCCGTAGTCCTTCCTTAAAATCATTGTCCCATGAAGGCCTGAAGTACACTCTTGGGATGAAAAAAATTCGCGGCGTCGTCTGCTGTCAATCTCTGTCCGCATTTTTCCCCGTCTCTATTGTTGCGTTCACTTTGCTCTGGGTCTTTTGCGCCAGGGCAAATGCTCAAAAGCTGGCCGTCACTTTCGATGACCTGCCCCTGAACGGCTCGCTTCCTCCGGGGGTGACACGGGTCGAGACTGCTAAGAATGTTTTGGAAATCCTGAAGAGGCGGCACGTGCCTCCTGTGTATGGGTTCATCAATGCGAAAAAGCTGGAGGGAGACGAAGATGGCGCGGAGGCTCTGAAGGAATGGGCAGCGGCTGAACCGTTTGGAAACCATACTTACTCGCACATGGATCTCGAGCAGAATTCGCCCGAGGCCTTTGAACGCGATATCGAAGAGAACGAGCCTGTACTTGAGTTACTAAGTCGAGATGAAAAAGATAACTGGCGCTGGCTCAGATATCCCTACTTGCACGAGGGGGACACGGTAGAGAAGCGGCGCGCAGTGCGGTCATATCTGAAGGCTCACGGCTACAGAATCGCGCAGGTGACTCTCGACTGGGAAGATTATCTATGGAACACCGCCTACGCACGATGCGTGGCGAAAGGCGATAAGCAGTCGATCGAGTGGCTGCACTCGAGCTATTTGAGCACGGCCGCCGAATTTCTCGACCTTGGCCGGGAGCAGGCAAAGCTGATTTATGGCCGGGATATCAACTACGTGCTCCTCATGCATCTGGGCGCCTACAGCAGCACCATCCTGCCAGAAGCGCTAGATCTGCTGAAGAAAAAGGGATTCAAGTTGGTAACCCTGGAAGAGGCGCAGAGCGATGCGGCCTATGACAGCGATCCCGACGTCGGCTTGCATGATGCCGGCACTCTCCTCGACCAGATGATGCAGGTGAAAGGGCTCAAAGACCCGGAGCACGCCGAGAAGCCCTACAAGCAGATCGAGAGCATCTGTCAGTAGAAGGATTCCCAGGCAATCCCAAGTGCAAAAGTTTGCGCAGCTAAGAACTGAAAAAAGAGTCTTCGCACTTATTGTCTTTCTTCCGTGCAGCCATTAGGATGTCGTGACCTTTGGGGAAGGATCCAGAACGCTCACTCGCACGACGACACTGGATTCCGGCAGCAGAATTCAACATGCCACTTCCAACGGTGGTTAGCGTTCGGGCCATCTCGGTGGCCTAGACCGGCTCGCCAGGTTCTGCAAGGCAAAGTCCAGGAGGAACAATGCATCAAGAGACACCGCAGTCGCATTCCTCAGCCCACTTCGATCGAACGAGGAGGATCGGGTTGAGTCTTGTTGTGCTGACCCTAACATTATGCGCAGCTCTGCCGGCCGCTGCGGCCAGCGGACAGTTCATCGCACACAATACCCCCAGCTACGTCAGAACCGCGAAAAACTTGGGGACGGAAGATCCTTCAAAGACCATCGAAGTGAGCATCTGGCTGAACCCGCACAACCGCGCCGAGATGGATGCGGCGGCGCAGGACTTGTACGATCGTACTTCGCCCAACTACCGTCACTTTTTGTCGCGATCGCAAATTGCATCGCGCTTTGCGCCGACGGCGGAAGAAGCAAAAACCGTGCAATCGTTTTTCGAATCGCACGGCCTTAAAGTAGTTAAGGTAGGCGAAAACAATTTTTTTGTGCGCGCACAGGGCACGGTGGGAGACGTGGAAAAAGCATTTCACGTTCAACTCAACAACTACCAGGTAGGAAATAAGACAATCCGGGCCAACGCGAGCGATCCATATGTAGACGGAGCCGCCAGTCCATTGGTACGTACGATTTCAGGACTGGACTCTGGTGAGTATGAACACCCGGCCATGCAACGCGGAGCGAATCTTCCCGCGGGCAAGTCACAGTTAACCAGAGCGGCAGTTTCCCCCGCGGATTCGAGCTTCTATTCTTCTGACTGTTTCGATAGCGTTGTCAGCCAACAGTTTTCTACCAACAACGACGGCCAGCTGCCAATCGGAACCTACACCGGCAACCACCTGAACCTGCAAAGCCTGACCAGCGCCGGTTGCGGCTACACGCCACAGCCGATTCAGACTGCATACAATCTAACCGGACTATACGCGGAAGGATACACGGGTACGGGACAGACCATCGTCATTCTTGATTGGTGCGGTTCCTCAACCATTCAGGCTGATGCCAATGCCTTTTCAGCAATGTTTGGATTGCCGCTGCTTGGGCCGTCGAACTTCAGCATCATCTATACCCCCACGCCGAGTCTGTGCATCGCTACTGATCAGACGGAAATTAATATCGATGTGGAATGGGCGCATGCGATCGCTCCCGGCGCCAACATCGACCTCGTGGTTCCGCCCTCGGCAAGCTTCCAGGATGTAAATGAGGCCGAGTTCTACGCAGTGAACTACGGACTCGGCAACTCCGTCTCGGGTAGCTACGGTTCCGTGGAGTCCCTTACAGCCGCTTCCGAACTGGACACCGAAAACCTGATTTCCGAAATCGCCGCGCTCTCGGGAATCTCCACCAACTTCTCTTCCGGAGATGACGGTGACTATACTGCGTTTGGACTTCCCGCCACTGTAAATGCCCCTGCAGATTCGCCATGGGCAACGGCCGTCGGTGGAGTAAGTCTGGCATTGAACGCGAATAACTCAATCGCCTGGCAGTCTGGCTGGGGCAATAACGAAGTTCTGCTGGCTGAAGCTGGATTCATACCCGATCCGCCAGAAGATTTCGGTTTCTACGCGGGAGCAGGCGGAGGCCCAAGCAACTGCGCTGTGCAGAGTAGCAGCGGAGCTTGTCTGGCCGGATTCCCGAAGCCGGTGTTCCAGAAAAATCTGGCTGGAAAGTATCGGCAGGTTCCCGATATCGCCTGGGTAGCGGATCCCTTCACCGGGGTGGTGATTGCAATTAGCGTTCCGGGCCAGGTTCCAGAGCAGGTTTGGCAGGTCTGGGGAGGCACGAGCGTAGCCTGCCCGATGTTTGCTGGACTGTGGGCAATCGCAAACCAGGAAGCAGGTGCGCCGCTCGGCCAGGCTGCTCAATACGTGTATTCGATGCCTGCGGGAGCGATTACCGACATTGTTCCTGTGACCTCCAAGAATAATGTTAAGGCTTCGATTCTGGAGTCCACCGGGACCAATAAGTACACCGCCGCCCAGGTATTGGGCGGTACAACGCCTGCAACGCCGGCGAACTTTGTCAGCGCACTGTGGGATTATCCTTCCATAGAAGAGACAGCGCTGGTGATCTCGTTCGGCACGGACTGCTCGGCTCTACCCGCCAGTGATTTTGACGGAACGCCCTGCAACAGTTCGACAGCGCTGCATACCAAAGTCGGCTGGGACAACGTAACTGGTATGGGAACGCCAAACGGTCAAGCGTTCGCCGATGCCTTCAAACCCGCAACCCCTTCTGTGAAGTAAATCTGAAGCAGTTCCAACCTCGGCCTCCGCCGTCCGCAAGGTCGGCGGAGGTTTTGTTTTGTGTCAGGTTCTTGCCGAGGAACTGCGTGAAGCCCATGTCCTCTATAATTACGAAACCTCCTATGAGCGTGTTTCTTGATCAGATTATCGCGACCACGCGGCGGAAGGTGACTGAGGCGAAGGCGTCGGCTGATATTAGAGGATTGGAGGAACGGGCAGATCGGCATGTGCCGCGCGGCTTTCGGCGGACGGTCGAGAAAAAAAGCCGATCTGGAGTAGCCGTGATCGCGGAGTTGAAGAAGGCGTCGCCATCGAAGGGATTGATTCGGGCCGACTTTTCTGCGGAGCGGTTGGCGAAGGAATTGGAAGGTGCGGGTGCGGCTGCCCTTTCAGTCCTGACGGATGAAGAGTTTTTTCAAGGCTCGCTGAGAAATTTGCGGAACGCCTCCGCGGTCGTCAAGGTGCCGTGCCTGCGCAAGGATTTCATCGTGGATGAATTTCAGTTACTCGAGGCGCGGGCGAATTCGGCGGACGCGGTGTTGCTGATCGTGGCGGCGTTGTCGCAGATAGAGTTGACGGAATTGGCGAGCGCCGCCGGCTCGCGCGAACTCGATGTTTTGTGCGAGGTACACGATGAGGAAGAGTTGCAGCGTGCTTTGGACGCGGGATGCGATTTGATTGGGGTGAATACGCGCGATCTTCGAACCTTTAAAGTGGATTCGAAAACGGCACTTCGACTGGCGGAGCGGCTTCCGAAAAATGTAGTGAGCGTAGCGGAGAGCGGCATTCGGTCTGCTGAGGATATTGCGCGGCTGCGCGCTGGGGGATATCAGGCTTTTTTAATCGGAGAGTCCCTGATGCGCGCCGTGCGGTCTGGAGTAGCGCTCCGGGAGCTAATGGCGGGGGTACCCACTCGCGCGTAAAAAACGGAGAGTCGGACTTGTGACAACTTCTGGACAACTTTTTTCATGACTTGGGTGAAAATTTGTGGGATGACGAATTTGGAGGACGCTCTCACTGCGGTAGACGCCGGAGCGGATGCGGTAGGGTTTGTGTTTTATGAGAAGAGTCCGCGGAATATTACGGTCGAGGCGGCGCGGGAGATCGTGCGGAAGCTGCCGGAGGGCGTGGAGAAGGTGGGAGTGT
>DASRWO010000125.1:0-14089 GCA_035654555.1 Candidatus Deferrimicrobiaceae bacterium
CCCATTTCCTCATACAGATGAACGATGACTTCGGTGTCAGAGTGGGTATAAAAGCGGTGGCCGCGGCCTTCGAGCTCCTGGCGAAGCTCAGGAAAGTTATAGATCTCTCCGTTAAAGACGACCCACAAACTTTTGTCTTCGTTATGAATCGGCTGCCGTCCGCCGGAAAGGTCGATGATGCTCAAGCGCCGCATACCCAGTCCTGCCGGGCCACTGGCGTAAATGCCTTCATCGTCGGGGCCGCGATGAATAATGGTTTGGCACATGCGCCGCACGTCGGCGGCATCGACAATGTCACCGGCGTTACCAACGATCCCGGCTATTCCGCACACGGCTTCACCTCGATGACCTCCAACGTGGAAGAGCTATGGAGCAACGACGTGCAGATCTGCGCGGCCATAAGTCGCTCGATCATCCTAGCGGGTAAAAGCTAGCGGCCGTTCGCGATTTGCCGCCCTTCCGAATTTATTTTTCTTGCCGCCCTTATCCTCTATAGGATCTTTCGCAACCTGCGCAACGCTGGCAATCTGGTAAACGGCGCAGATGTAGCCCACCATGAAATAAGGGAAAAGATTATATTCCGTGGACGCGAACATGGCCCCGGAAATATAGGCAGCCAGCGCCGCCCACAGCGCACTGGTCCACAAGCGGATGTCTTCGCTGGCTTGATAACCTGGCAACTTTCGAACCCGTTTTATTTTACGCATCGAGAGTGCGAGCAGCAGCACATAAAGAAATACGGCGGGCAGACCAGCCTCTGCTCCCAACTCGCTGTATGTATTGTGAACCACACGCCAGGTCAGCGTATAACTCCCGAAGTTGCCCGGCCCAATGCCGAACACAGGGTGCCTGACCATGAGCCGCAGGCTCTCCTTCAGCAGTTCCTTACGAGCCTCCAGGGAGTTCCTGTCACCGGACCCTTCGATGTTGCCGCGAAATATGCTCTCGACCCGAACCAGGTAGTGAGGTGTAAGGAGGACTACTCCAACGCTCACAAAGGCCGCGAGTGCTGCGCTCACGATCACGACCGTACGCTTCCCCCGGATGCCAAACTCCCATATGCAGATTATGACCGTGACCACCATGGCCAGCAGACCGCTACGGGAATAGGTGGCTACCACGCCATACGCCATGAAAACCAAACTAACGCTCCAAAACAACTTCGCAGCCGGTTTCTTTGCCGCAAAGAAGAAGGCGACACATAAAGGAAAATTGATTGCGATATTAATAGCCAGGTCGTTCGGATTTTCCAGAATGCCTTTCTGAATCCCCTTCAGCCTGCCGAATTCCGTGTGGTGAACAAAGACCGATGCTATCGTCACCAGCGCAACCGCGCTGGCCTGAATTACCAGCAGCTTACGAATCTCGTTCACCGAGGTCGCAACCATATAAATCAGAATCGCGACAATGACGCCTTTGGAGAACTTGTCCACGACCGCGTCAAAAGCCCCGCCCCGCCATGCGGCAAACGGTATACACAACAACATTTGGAACAGCAGAAGGAGAAGAACTTTGAGTTCGATCGTCAGCTTGTGGCGCCGGCTCGCAGGAACTCCGAAGATGAGAGCCAATAAAGCGATCCCGCCTGAAATCTTGCTGATGGGAATAGCGTCGAGTCCCGGGATCAGGTCTTCCGGACGAAACCAATAGAGCCAGGCGAATAACATCAGGGCGCTGTAGGCGAGAGTGCTTCTGGTCTTGCTATCGGCTGCGAGTGTTCGCAACCGCTCCGTTCCCCAGCGGCGCGGCTTCGCCTCGGTCGCAAATCCGCTGCTGATGGGGGCTCGCGGTCTTATCGGCTCCATGCGGCCTTCCTTCCGGAGATGAAGTTTGCAAAGGCCACAACCGCGGCTGTGTTGAGCAATACAAACGTCGCGGCCGCATCCGCCGCACGCGCCACCGGCCCCCGCTTCAACAGACGCGCCAAGGCCACCACTCCCAGCCCATAGAACGCTAACTGCAAAATCAAAGCTATACGGTACAACGGAGCCTTGAGCCACAAAGAAGAGAAAAACATTGCAACCAAAGCGAACGGAGCTAACAAGCGCAACAGCTTATGACTCACGAAGCGCAACAGCACGGGATTGTCGCCGCTCAACACCCACGGCATAAGCTGCACCAGTTGATAGTTACCGCTTAGCGTGCGCACCTTGCGCGCGAACTCAAGTCCACCACCCAGGTCCGGACTATCCCACGCCCTCGCACGCGGCTCGAACACAACGCGCTTTCCTTGTTTCACCACTTGCAAGGGGATATATACATCATCCAGAATCGTTCCTTCCGGCACTGCAGTCAGCAATTCGCGACGCACCGCATATAGCGCGCCGGTGGCGCCCACCACGGAGCCCGACGCCGCTTCCAGTTCGCGAATCTGCTTTTCGATGCGCCAGTAGAGCCCCATGCCACGTCCAGTCTCGCCTGAATCAAGATCGCCCAGCATCAACTCCCCGCTCACGCAGCCCACATTTGGATCGGCAAAGCTCTCCACCAGAACGCGCAGGGCTCCAGGTTCAATCTTTTGACGTGCGTCGGTAAAAACCACCAGGTCTCCGTGGGCCAAATTGAAAGCATCGTTCAGCCCGCTCGCTTTCCCGCGTGACAGTTGGTTCATGACCGCCTGAACTCGCGGATTGCCGAGATGGTGCCGCAGAATTTCTTCCGTCCGGTCGGTAGATCCATCGGAGACGATCACGATCTGACAACGCTCGGGCGGATAATCCAGACTCAACAGATTTCGCAGCTTATCTTCGAGGACGCGCTCCTCGTTGCGCACAACCATCACAATGGAAATGGGGAGTTCCTGACACATGCGCATCACTGGCCAGGGAAACAACTGGGCCTGTAGCCACAACCAGGCCGCGTAGCCCACGTAGGTATATGCGATGAGAACAGCTGAGACCCAGAAAATCCATGTCATTGCGCGCCCCGGCCCAGCAGCACAATTTTGATGGTCTGAAACATGATCAGCATGTCCAGACCGATCGAGGCATTCTTGATATAAAACAGGTCGTACTGCAATTTCTCGCGTGCATCATCGAGGGTGTTTCCGTATTTGTATTGCACCTGCGCCCAGCCCGTGATTCCAGGTCGAACGACATGGCGCACACCGTAATACGGAATCTCTTTGCTCAACCACTCGACAAACTCAGGCCGCTCCGGGCGCGGTCCCACAAAGTGCATATCACCCTTCAAGACGCACCATAGCTGCGGGATCTCGTCCAGTCGCGAGGAGCGCAGGAATTTTCCCACTCGCGTGATTCGAGGATCGTCGTCCGCCGCCCAGGTGGCGCCGGTATCGGCTTCCGCATCCTGACGCATGGTGCGGAATTTATAACAGTAGAAAATCTTTCCCCGCCGCCCGACTCGCTGCTGCCGGTAAAGCGCAGGACCCGGCGATCCCAATTTGACCGCCAGCACAATGAACGGCAGTAGAGGCAGCGAAAACACCAGCGCAACGAGGGCCACCGAAAAATTCAGCAGTCTGCGCATCAGCCGGAAGAAAGTGCTGAAGCGAAACCCTTCGGCAAAAATCAGCCAACTCGGGAGCAACTGGTCAACTTCGATTCTGCCTGACATTTTCTCCAGCCAGGAAGTTGCTTCTTCAACTTTCAACCCTCCCAGCCGCAAATCCAACAACTCTTCCACCGGCAACGTGCCGCGGCGGTCCGGCATGGCCACAATCACGCGATGGATTCTGGAGGTGCGGGTGATAGCTAATAAATGCGAAGCTACGGAGTCCCGGGTCAACTCCCCTTCTACGTCCCCAGTCCAGCCCACCACCTCAATCCCCATAGTCGACCGCTCGCGCAAGCCCTTGACTAGGCGCTCCGCGCGTTCCCCTGTGCCGAGGACGTATACCTGCTCGCGCAGGAATGGCTGTTTCACCATCCATCCGTACGCTCCTCGCCAGCAAAAAAGGGTGCAGGTGAGAATGATGATTCCGAATAGTGCCGAACCATTCCCGGGAAGAAACGCGGGAAACAGAAAACCAACAGCGGAAAGTGCCAATGCCACAAATCCCAGCACCATCAAGATCCGCAGACTCTGTTCCCAGTTCTTGTTCACACTGGAGGAATCATAGAGATCCAACCAATGCGAAAGCAGCAGCACCGCGCCCGTGACCACCAGAATTTTGACGTAGCCGCCTTCGACGTTGAGCAGCAGCCAGCTGTCCTGATTGCGCAGCATGGTGCCCAGGACGAAGGAAACCCAAACGATGAAGGCCTCACCCGCCAGCAGAACCAGCGTACGCAGCGGATAATAGACTTTGAACAGCCGGATCACGTTTTCCTATTTCCCCGGGGTCTTTGCTTCGGTCCCGTAGTTTTGATAGGCGTCGTAGTAGTAACGCGTGTAAGGCATCGCGTCCGCATTGGTGCCGTTCAGAACGACTCCGACCAGCGCGTCGTCGGGAAATTCCAGTCGTGCGCGGCGCGCCATATCGGTAGGGGTGGTGTTGGAGCGCACGACCATCAGCACGCCGTCGCATGCCTTGGCGAGCAGGCTGGCGTCGGAAACCGGCACGGCCGGCGGTGAATCGACGACAATCCAGTCAAACAGGGCTTCCACCCGTTGCACAAACAGCTTCAGCCGCCCGTTCGCCACCAGTTCTGCCGGATCGGAAATCTGCTGGCCGCTGGGAACAAAGAACAGGTTCTCCAGGGGCCCACGCTGCATGATCGAAAATTCGTCGCATCTCCCTTGCAAATAGTCTGCCAGCCCAGGAGACGACGTGGTGCCCAGCATCATGTGCAGCCGCGGACCGCGCAGGTCGCCATCGATCAGCAGCACGCGGCGGCCGTGCTGGCGCACGAGAACCTGAGCCAGATTCGCCGCTGTGAAAGATTTGCCTTCCTTAGGCAACGCGCTGGTGATCAGAAGTTTTTTGAGCGGAGTCTTCTCGCGCGCATGGTAGAGCCGGGAGCGAAGCGTGCGAAATTCTTCCGCTCCGCGCGCGTGATCGTCACCGTTGAAAAACAACATTGTTTTCTCATCCGGAGTCCACGGTTGGGGAATACACCGGCTCAACAAGGCATCCAGATTAAAGGGACTGGCGAATGCCGGCATGCCTAAATTGGTCGGCAGTCCGCCAACCGCGGGCATAGCCGCAGCCGTTTGCATGCGCTGCTCTTCCGATGAAGCGACGGTCGGACTTTCGGCGACTGTAGCCGTATAGCCTGCCTGGGACGCCCCCCCCTGAGCCGCCCGTTCTTCTTCGGCCTTCTTTAGTGCTTCGTGAATTCTGCTCATAGTTTCCTTTCCTTGGGGAGGTCCTTTTCTTCATCGCGCAAGCGGTCGGCTAAACTGGCAATCGAACGCAAAGTGTCTACCAGGTCAAGCTTTCTGTGGTCGACAGACGGCGGAGGCGTCGTCATTGCGCCCGCAGCGCTGCCGTCGCCTAAATCAAAGTCGCGGGCCACTGTTTCCACCACTGCCGGCCCAACCATTTTCTGCTGATCCACAAACGCGCTCACCAGGCAGTGTTCGCAGAGCAGGTTGATCACCCGCGGAATTCCGTTGGCGTAGCGATGGATCGCAATCAGCGACTGTGGGTCGAAAATCTGTTGGCCGCTGGAGCCGGCAATTCGCAAGCGCTGCTGAATGTAAGCTTTGGTTTCCTCTGGCGTAAGCGGATGCGTCTTCGCCCGCAGAGTCAACCTCTGGCGCAGCTGCCGCAGCTGCGGCTGCTTCAGCTTCTGTTCCAGTTCGGGTTGGCCCACCAGTACGATCTGCAGCAGCTTCTCCGTAAAAGTCTCCAGATTGGTGAGCATGCGAATTTCTTCGAGGACTTCATCCGTCAAGCTCTGCGCTTCATCCACGATGAGCACGGCGGTCTCGCCCGCGCGATAGCGGTCGAGCAGCCAGTTGTAAAGCCGCAGCAAAACCTGACTCTTCGATTTTGAATCGGAAGGAATGCCGAAGTCCGCCATCATGTAATCGAGAAATTGCGTCGTGTTCAGGCGTGAGTTAAAAATAAACGCGGTTGCCACCTGCTGCAGGCGGAGCCACTCCAGCAACTTGTTGATCAAGGTGGTCTTTCCCGTCCCTACCTCCCCTGTCAGCAGCACAAATCCCTTGCGGCTCTGGATGCCGTAGGTTAGACACGCCAGCGCCTCCTCGGTATGCCGCGTCAGAAACAGATAACGCGGATCGGGATTGACGTTGAACGGATTGGCCCGAAGGCCAAAGAACTCTTTGTACATAATCTTTCGCTTACCCTCGCGCTCTTCCTATGGTCAGAACTTGGCGGTCCCCTCGCTCTCCTGCTGCTTGCTGCGCTTCCAGAAGTGGTTCCCGCCGTTGCCGTTGGCGGAAACAACCTCTCCCACCCAGGGAACCGCCACCAGCATGGGAAGCTCGAGCGCGGATTCGGCGTCGGCCTGTGTGCGAATGGACTTATCACGCAGTTCCAGCCACAAGGCAAGGCCAATTCCTAACGCCAGGCCCGCACCCAGACCGCCGCCCGCAAACAACGGGCGGTTCGGGAAGCTTGGCGTGTCGGGGAAACTGGCCGGATTAAGCAGGTGCATCTGTTCGCCCTCCTGCTGCTGCTCCATTTTCAGCGCCAGATCGGACTTGCTCTGATCGGCTAAAAGGTCCTGATAGTTCTTCTGCGTGTTGTCATAATCGCGGGCCAGTTCCTTGTACTGTTCTTCGATCGCCGGACTCAGCGCGACTCGCCCCTGGTATTCGGAAATTTCCTGCTGCAGCTTTTTCTGATCGCGCGTGGCTTGCGCGATTAAATCCTCGTATTGATGCACCTGCAGGCGCAACTGGCGAATCTCGGGAGGTTCGGTAGCGGATTCCTTGTCGGGCGTGGTGGTGCTTGCGTCGCTGGAGGGATTATTAATCTCGTCTAGTTTCTTTTTCACCTGGGCAATATCCGCCTTGGTCTTGATCACGTCTGGATGGTCGGCGGTGTAGCGCCCCTGCAAGTCAATGAGCTGCGACTGGAGCTGCGCCAGCTGCTGCTGCAAAGACTGCGGGTTGCTGGCCGAACCCGAGTTCTTCCAGGCCGCCACCTGCTGCGCCAGCAGCGATTCCGTGTAGGCTTTGTCCTGCTGCGCACGGCTCAAAGATTGAGTGTTCGCATCAAGTTGCGAGTTCAATCCCATCAGAATTTTTAAATTATTATCTTCATCGCCGGGAAGTTGCCCCATGTAGCGTTTCTTGAAGTCAGCCAGCTTGCTATCCAGGTCGTCGAGATTGTGCTTGGTATCTTCCACCTGCTTGCTGAGAAAATCGGTGGTGCCGCGTGCCACATCTTCACGCGACTTCAAATTCTCCTCCAGCAGAAGCGACGTCAACTCGTTGCAAATCTGCTGCGCCTCGCGCGCACTGGAATCGGTGTAGTTCACATAGAAACCCGGAACCGGACTGCTCTGGCCCGGCTTTGGCTTGGTCGTCCCAATCTGAGAGAGATCGGTTACCACGGGTTCCACCGTCATGCTCACGCGGATCCTATCGATAATGTCATCCACATTCTGACCCGGCTTGGCCAACCCTAAACGCTCCAGCATGGGCTGAAGACGGCTCTGGCTCAGCACTTGCTGCTGCAAGGTGGCGACACGTTCAGTCAGATCGGCGGTGACAACGGGCTGGACGATACCTTCCGGCACTTTCTGGCCTTCCACCAACACCAGCGACTGGGAGGTGTACTTGGAGGGGAAAGCATAAGAGACGAGCAATCCGGCCAGGGGCGCCAGCAGCGCCGGAATCAGAATAACTTTCATCCGGCGGCGCAACATCGCCAGATAATCGTCCATAGTCAGTTCGCGATTTTCCGTCATTACAAATTCCCATTCCGCCGGCCCATTGTGGCCAGCTTCTAAAATTAGTCAAGCCGGATTGGCCGGGGAGTCCAATCCAGTCCAATCGATCCCACCTGCCGCCGCGACAGGTTGCTGCACGCGGTCGAACCAGGGCCCGCCGTGGTAACCAGTGGACAAGAGGTATCGAACGTTATGTCATTAAACTGGTAACTCACAAATCCTCGCAGGCTGCGTCCGAACTGACGATGCAGTCCTATGCCGGCATACCAGTAAGTAAATTCGTTAGCGTTCACCGCCGATCCCGGAATTTGCAAACGCGAATTCTTGGAGTAGCCAACGTCGCCAAAAAGATCCCAAATGCGGTTCAATGGCCGGCGCATGTCGAGCAGCGCAATGTTGCTTAACGACCCGGCAAAAATTCCGGAGCCGCTCGTGTCGTAACGCTGGAAGGTGAACGAGAGCGAGGTTTTCGGGAATTTATAGCGCAGCGAAACTCTGCCCACAGCGCCAATGTGGTTGGCGCTGGTATGTATAACGGAAATTGTGCCCCCATCCGTGGTGCAATCGTTGAGCGGCACACTCAAGGCGCCGAAGATACTCAGACAGACCGGTGGGTTGGCATCAATATGCGTAAACTGTGGTCCGGTGCCAATTGTAAAACTCAAGCGGCCGGAAATGCGGTGACCGTACATCGCTTGGATCACATTCGAGTGAAACGCGGTGCCCACGGTCGAAAAATCAAAGGCCTGGTAGCCATAGCTCAGAGCGACCTGGTCCTTTGCATTGAGACTGTAGTCGTAGCCCACCTGCGCGGTGGTCTCGCGGCTACCGATAAAAGAAATGTTGTTGTCGAAAGCAGTCGAGGAAGTGAGATCGCCATCAAAGTGGACGAGTCCATAGCCCGCGGCAAGCGTCAACGACGATTTCGGCGTGAGGGACTCGACAATGTCCGCCAACCCCAAGTTCGTGATCCGCGGCACTTGGCCCAGTGAAATCCCTTCACCTCCGGAAAAGACATTGCTCTGCCCAGCGAACGCATTCGCTCCCAGCAAACCGGTGCCGATGCTACCCATCCCTAAGTTGTAGGCGCCGCTTCCGCCGTAGGCCGCGAAGCCGAAGGCGCCTTCCGGCAAATAGCTGAAGGAATCTCGAATCGCCAGTTGGCCGCGCTTCCAGTTGATACGGTTGTCGATATCGAATTGCTGCAGTTGTTGCAATCCGACTCCAGCCACGTTGTAATAAGACACTCCGCCGATGTAGTCCGCGGCTACGTCATAGTTTCTCCACAGCTTTTGCAGAGTCAGACTGCCCAAACCCCGGGTGACGAAACCGGTTTTCGACCCACCCACCGTATTCGCCGCGTTCGAATCCACCGACTCGCTGAAATGCAAGCCGGGTAAAAGAAAGCTCTCAGGCGCCGCGTGGGGTTCCAGGCCCGGCTGGTCGATCGCGGAGATAGGCGGATTCTCGCTCACTGGCGGCGCAGGATTCTCCTGCCCGAAGGCCGGCACCGGAGCCGGAACTGGAGTCTGATTCTCGTCGCTCTGCGACCAGGCCACGCTGACCCAAAGCAGGCTCAACGTCAGCAATATGATTTGGCCTTTACTCATTTTCGATTCCTCTCGAACGTCTTGCCACCCTTACGGGACAACGAGGGTGTCTCCCGGCTTCAGCGCGACATTTTGCTGCATGCCGCGGCCCTTGATTGCATTCTTGTAGTTAAACGGCAATTTGGTCTGCTTCCCATCGATTACGCGCAACAGATAAATTGCCTTCAGGTTGGCGAACTGGGTGAAGCCGGCACTGGACAGCGCCTGCAGCACCGTCATACCGGGTAATAGAGGCATCGCCCCGGTGTGGATTACCTCGCCGAGCACATAAATCCGCTGGCTGTTCATCGCGGTCACGACCACCGTAACCCGCGGATCGGCAATATATTTTTTCAGCTTGTCCCTGATCGAACCTGCCAGTTGCATTGGGGTCATGCCAGACGCCTGAACGTCGTCGAGCAAGGGCATCGAAATCTTTCCATCGGGCCGCACCGGCAGATTGACACTCATGTCTGGCTCTTTCCAGACAGAAATTCGCAGCGTATCGTCCGGCCCGATAATATAGTCGGAGCGACCACCAGGAGCGGATGCCCGAACCTCCGGAACAGCTGGTTGCGCCGGCTTCGGGGCGTTGGCGTCCTCTTGGGCCCACATGCCGATGGCCATGAAACCTAACATTGCCAGGCAGGCAAGCTTCATCACTTTCTTCATGCGCTCTCCTATGAGCGTGGAACACGGGTTAAGCATTCAAAGCTCAATCGTTCAGGAGGCCCGGTACTCAGAGCATCCCATCTGTTTCAGTTTGTACAGTAAGGCCTTGTAGCTGATCTGAAGATCCTGCGCGGCGCGGCGGCGATTCCAGCGGGTACGGGTAAGCGCTCGCAGAATCAACTCCTTCTCCATCTCCCGGGACGCAGCACGAGCCGCCTGCTTCAGCGAAATCCTGCCGCCGTTGGTTTCAGCGCAAGGCCGCCGCAGCATGGCGCGCAAACCGCCCATGGCGACGTTTTCGTCTCCCAGAGCCACAATTGCCTTGGCCGCGTTTTCCAGTTCGCGCACATTGCCCGGCCACGAATATTCCTGGAACAAGCGCTTCGTCTCTCCACTGAGCGCAGGCACCGTCCGCTGAAAATCTCGCCCGAACTTTCCCAAAAAGTGTTCCATCAGAACGGGGATGTCTTCCCGGCGCTGGCGCAGCGGCGGAATCCGCAAACATACGCCGCTGATTCTGTAATACAAATCTTCCCGAAGACTCCCCGCCTTCATTTCCGCTTCCAGGTCGCGAGCACTGCCGCAGATAAGCCGGACTGGAGTTTGCTCCCCATTTTGAGAACTTTCCCGGCTCAAGATTTGCAGCAACCGCGCCTGATCACGCGCGCTCAATTCTGCAACTTCCGCAAGAAAAACCGTCCCGCCGCCCTCGAAACCATCATGAATGGCGGGATTTCCCAACTCTACTGCCTTTACGTTCAGGCAGGAAAAAAGGTGAAGATCTTCCCCTCTTCGACGGGAAAGCTGGTGAATACGCCGGGCAGTCGCCTTCTTGCCGGCTCCGTTCTCGGCCAGCAGCAACACCGGAACTTCGCTCTGCGCAACCTCCCGCATCACAGCTTCTAGGCTGCGCATGCTCGGACTAACCCCCTCTACGAACTCGTCACAGACAGCCATGGCAGTATTCACGCTTGCCGAGCTTGGGAGAAAATCTGGTTCCATCTTACGGCCTGCTCTCAAGGGACGACCAAACTCAATAGGTCGCCCTTATCACCTGACTACACCAAAGCACGACGCCTGCCATCCTTTTCAACATATACGGACCCGTGCTCCATCCATCTTGATCCTTGTTTTCAATGGCTTAGGAAGCATAACCACCTTCGCGAGGGGAAAGAAGCTTTCCGGTAGTACGCTACACGGTTCCGCACAAAAGGGAAAGTATTTACCCACTTTACAGTAACCTGTCTGATGACTAATCCCTCTCCTCCTAGGAGAATGTTTCCCGGCTTGCTCTCAAATCTCAGAAAAGCATAAAAAGTCTAAGGAGCGACAACGACAATCTTGGCGACTCGGGCACCGCTGCCGGCCTTCCCTCGGTGGTTTGAGCTTCGATCATTTCCTGGAATTTTAGGGTAGACTGATGTCGGTCGCATCGCAAACCAAATAGATCACCTTCTGGATCGGGCGATTCGAAGGTTCTTGCGCGGCGAACGAAAAAAACCATGAGTCAATCCAGTCGCTGGCGCTTTGCGCTTGCTGCGGGCTTAATCGCGCTTACAGCGATTCTTCTGCAAGCACGCAGCCGAACCGAGACCATCCCGCCGCGCCAGCCGCTGTCATCTTTTCCCGCCCAATTGGGGAATTGGAGCGGAAAGGATATTCCTCTGGATAAAGAAACTCTGGATGTCTTGGGTGCCGGCGAGTTCCTGGTACGCGGCTACCGCGACCCGGGCACCGATCTGCCTTACGTTGATCTGTTTCTCGCTTATTTTCCCAGCCAGCGCGCCGGAGACACCATCCACTCTCCGAAACACTGTCTGCCTGGAGCGGGATGGACTCCGGAACGAAACGACCAGGTCACAATTTCTCTGCCCGGGCACTCACCCTTCCCGGCAAATCGCTACGTCATCGCCAAAGCCGAATCCCGCAAACTGGTGCTGTATTGGTATTGGGCCCATGATCGTGGCGTCGCCAGCGAATATTGGGCTAAGTTCTATCTGGTGAAAGACGCAATCCGAATGAACCGCAGCGACGGAGCGTTGGTGCGCATCACGACTGACATGCTTCCCGGCGAGACTCCAAATGCCGCTCAGCAGCGGCTTCGTCCCTTTACGGCAGATGTCATTCCTCTGCTCGATCAATACATTCCACGCTGATGGGTAATCGCCGATTATTGGACATGTCCCTTAGACGAGCCGGTGCGGCGAACGGGGGAGGGCTTTCGCTCGCCGCACCGGCTTAGTTTTTAGATCCTAGGCCGAAACACTGACGCCGCTGTTCGCCGAACTCCCGGTCGTACTGGAAGTGGAAGTGGTGCTGGAAAGAGCGTTCAGGAAATTCAAGACAATTTGTTCGTTATTATTGGCCCCCAGATTGAGCGTAACTTGTTGAGAATTGGAGCTCTGGCTGCCCACACTGATGGAAACTTGTTCGCCGCTGCTGGAGTTATTGATGCCAATGGTGATTTCCTCGGGACTGGCGCTGCTGGTGTTCAAGTTGAGCACGATTTCCGGGGCGGTGGTCTTGGCGGGAGTGCTGCTGGAGGTGCCGGCCGCCGCCTGTGGGGCTGCACTGCTGCTGGTGTTGTCCAGGTTAATCACGATCTCCGGCGCGGAGGTGCCGACCGCGGCGGTCGGGCTTGTTCCGCCACTGTTGTTGCTCAGATTCAGCACGATTTCCGGACCTGCGCTGCCCGCGCCCGTGGCCGCTGCGCCAGCCCCGGAGCTGGATACCGGCTGGGCAGTCTGCCCTTGAGGAGTGTCACCGCGAAATGTTGACTGGAGCGTGCTAAATGCCTGCTGCGCGCCGGCCAGATCACCTGATTGCAATGCTTGTCCAATCGCAGTGAAATCCTGCTCGCGTTGGGACACTCGAAACGGGTTTCCATTGGCGAACGGGCCTTCCTGCCCAAGAGCGGTAATGCTGTTATAGGCAACCTGAGCGTTGGCCAAGTTGCCGGAACGGAGTGCCTGCCCTAGCTGTTGCACATCGCTATTCCTGGTCTGGAAATACGACTGCAATTGCTGGTTCAACGAAACGCTGGAAACGGCTGATGTCGACATGAAGATCTCCTCAGAATTTGGCTGATCTGACACGGAACGCGGTGGGGGTTCCTGCCATTCAAGGCCTATATCGGCCTGAAGGCTTTAAACTTCAATCGTGCTGCTGTTTTCTTGAGCTGACGTCAGGAGAGGAGTTGCGGTGGGGTTGGCGCGAATAAGGATCATCCACGATGATCGAGTGTGGCGTTACCTTTAATCTGAGGTTTTATAATCGCAGGCGGAGCGGCAGGGCTCGCAGTACATCAGTCCGTCCTGGCAAATACGGACATCGAGTGTAGTCTGGCAAAGACAACAGAATTTGTCGCACTCGCAACTTTCTTCCGACATCTCGCATTGTGCGCAACGGTATTTGGCGCGGCTGCTTCCGGTGGACATAGCAGCAATGTAGCTCCTCAGCAGGTGTACAGGAAACGTGCCCTTAGTAACTTCAAAGTCCATTTATAATTCTTGATTCAACGGCCAGGTTTAGCGATCAGACTGAACACTCAGGTTCAAATACTCAGGTTCAAACACCGGGGTTCAAACGCTGAGGTTCAGCATTCGATTTCTCACTATTAAAGGACAAACCTTTGCTCGATTTTTTAGGCGACCTGCGACGAACTCAGATGTGCGGTACCCTGCGTCCCTCCGAAGCAGGCAAGAAAGCTGTGCTTATGGGCTGGGTCAACCGCCGCCGCGACCACGGCAACCTGCTCTTCATCGATCTTCGCGACCGCACCGGCGTAGCCCAGATCGTCTTCAACGCCGAGCGCGACGCCGCGATCCACGAAAAAGCCGGAACCCTGCGCAACGAGTACGTCATCGCCGTCACTGGCACAGTCAAACTTCGCGACGCCAACACCATCAACCCCAACATGCCGACCGGCGAAGTCGAGCTGGTCGCCGAAGAGTTGCGCATCCTCAACGAGTCGAAGCTGCCGCCATTTCTGCCGTCGGATACCGCACTCACCAACGAAGAAACTCGCCTGAAATATCGCTACATCGATCTCCGTCG
>DASRWO010000126.1:0-11487 GCA_035654555.1 Candidatus Deferrimicrobiaceae bacterium
GGTTCCGGGCTATTGTCCGTACGGTTGCGGACCTTATATTCCACTGATTACGACTCCGAGCCTGGCGCTAACGACATTTTCTCCAAATCCTGTGGGGGCTACCAACGCCACTGGTGGACTGATTGCGGGCGCAACCAATTCCACGATCTCCGAGATATCCGGCGACACGGACGCAGTTTACACAGTGCCGGTGTGGTATTCGGGCGGGCAGACTCCGATCATTTCTCCCATCGCGACCGGACCGGATCATCGTGGGCGGGAGCGAGGAATGCGTGAATTCGAAGCTGAAAACCCTCCCGAGCGCGAGCGGGGAATGCGACGCATGGAATCGGAAAACCAGCCGGAGCACGAGCACAGAATGAGGCGGATAGAGTCAGAGCAGGAAACGACGGGCGAACAACAGGCTCAGGTGTGGACCTTCATCGGTGCCTCCCAGCAGCCAGCCGCCGCGGGCAAGTGGCAACCGGCGAAGCGGAGCTATTCGAACGATGATGTTACGCGACAAAACCAGCAGAACGGCTTTGTGAAGTACGACGGCAAGACTGGAAAGATTTAGAGAGGCTCCGGCGGATGTAGGGGATTTGTCGACGGCATTGGGCGCAAGATACGAGGGGCGACATATTGTCCGCCCCCTTACAAATCTTCCGGATCTTAATTTCGGCTGATCTTACTAAGTCGCACCAAGCGGGTCTTATTTCGGTTGGTCCATGGTGATGCCTTGTTGTCCCGGCTGTTTCTCAGCCTTCGCTTTCTTGGTGGCAAGAGTCTTATCGACCCAGCTGTCGGCAGTTTTAAGATCTTCCTGGCGGGCGGCGAGGTCATCACACTCCACGTCCGCTTTTTCCCGGTACATAAGGTTCAGATAAGCCATAGCATCGTCGTAATCCGGGCGAAGCTGGATCGCTTTGTTCAGATTTTCGATACCTTCCTGAATCGTGGGCATATTCTTTACCTTGAGCTCTTCGCAAACCTTCTTTTGATCTTTGTTTTTGGGGTTCAGGTTCTCGTCCGGCTTCATGCCAAGTTTTGCGCGCTCTTCCATGCGCGGAGCGTAGCACTCCGCCCAATCGATGACGCCGATCGAGTAGTAAGGATCAGGATCATTCGGATCAATATCAGAAACCATGTGGTTGTATTTCTTGGCCTCGTCGAACTTCTTCATGTTGTAGTAGAGGGACGCGATGCCCTTGGCGGCGTTTTCTTTCTGATCTCGCGGCGCATTCATGTCAAGCACCGCTTGATATTGCTTGATTGCTTCTTCCGCCATCTTGTTGTTCTCCGGCGTATCAGCGCCGGGAATGTATTGCTGCGCGTAGGCGGTGGCCAGATACATTTTGGCGTTAATCAGTGATGGGTCCAGGGCAGCGCTCTGTTGGAAATGGTCGATAGCTTCCTCGAACTTTGCATTCTTAAACGCCGTAACACCTTTGTTGAGCTGGTCTCGGGCGCGCAGTTTGCTGCAGCCCACGGAAGATAGGATCGCCAGCATCGCGGCCGCCAGCGTCAACAGTCGAATCGATTTATTCATTGCGGTATAAGTCTCCCTTGCCACAGCATCCTAGGCCCAGAGACAGCAATTTGACAAGCGATGGGCAGAATGCTCCTACACGAACGCGGCACGGGAACGTTGGTCCCCGTGCGCGATTGAAGCGATACGCCTATTCCGGGCGCTTGCAAAACTTCGACCGGCGTTTTAGCCGCCAGCCTCAATTTTCGCCGTGATCAGACCAACCTTATCCACTCCCGCAGCGTGCGCGATATCGATCACATTGGCTACGTCCGCAAAGGGGATAGCATCGTCGCCTTTCACGAACATCACTTTTTCCGCGCGAGTTTTGTAGATATCAGCCAGACGGCCTTGGAGATTGTCCCAGGTAGCATCTTCCTGATTGATCTTCAAGCCGGGATCCTGGCCGGCGCCGCGATCAATAAGCTGCACCACGATGGTGCGATCGGGCGTGTTGTTCTTGGGCGCGTTCGGCGGAGGCGGCTGCGGAACCAGCGCATCCAGACCTTTGGGGGTAAGCGGCGTGATCACCATGAAGATGATGAGCAGCACCAGCAGCACATCAATGAGCGGAGTAACGTTAATATTCGCGCTTTGGCCGCCGCCCGAGCCCATTGCCATACTCATAATCGATCTCCTGTTATCTCACTCACTTTATTGGCCTGCCGCCGGAGCGGGAGGCGGAGGGGTTGGAGTGCTTTTCCGCTGATCGGTAAGCAAGCCCAGATCATCCACGCCCGCAGCTCGTACGCTGTCTACAACCTTGACTACGTCGCCGTAGTGGGATCGAGCATCCGCCTTAACGTAGACGCGCTTGTCCGTGCGATTGGCCAGACGATCTTTTACCTTTCCGGTCAAACTATCGACGGCGATTTTGTCGGTGCCGAAGTAAATAGTCCCGTCATGCATGATGGATACCAGAAGGGCGTCTTCTTTATCCGCGTCCGCCATAGGCGTGGGATTGTTTACTTTCGGCATGTCCACGCTGATGCCTTTCTGCAGCATGGGAGTGATTACCATGAAGATAATCAGCAGCACCAGCATCACATCGACCATCGGGGTTACATTGATGTCGGAGTTGACCTTGGCGCCTTCATTTCGTTTTGCCATTGACATAGTGTGAATCTCCATTACTTCCGCGGCATTCGCGAGAGAGGGAAGCCCGGCGCCGGGAATCAATCCGGCGCCGGACGAAGCAACTCAAGCGAAGTCCGGCCCTACAAGCTGGACCTTAGGAACGGCGAACGTCGCGCCGCTTCAGGAAGTAGTCGATCAGTTCGCTCGACGAATTGTCCATTTCCACATCGAACGCTTCGACGCGGCCGGTGAGGTAGTTGAACATCATGACGGCGGGGATCGCCACCAATAGCCCGAAAGCCGTGGTCACCAGCGCTTCCGAAATTCCGCCTGCGACCGCACCCAGACCGGTAGCCTTCTGCTCAGAGATACCTTTGAAGGCATTCAGAATGCCCATCACGGTGCCGAACAGCCCCACGAAGGGAGCTGTCGAACCAATGGTAGCAAGGCCGCCGAGTCCGCGTTTCAGTTCAGCGTGGACGATGGCCTCAGTGCGCTCGAGGGCGCGCTTGGAAGCTTCAATGGTTTCGCCGGGAATAGCGCCAGGAGAATCCTGGTGAGCCTTGAACTCCATCAAGCCAGCGGTGACAACCTTCGCCAGATGGCTCTTCTTGTTGCGCTCGGCGACTTTGATAGCCTCGTCGATGCGGCCATCGCGCAGTGCGCCAGCAACTGCGGGAGCGAAAGCACGAGACTGTTTACGAGCCGCGTTATATGCCATGGCGCGGTCAATCATGACGCCGATCGACCAGCCCGACATAATGAACAGGATGATGACCACGATTTTCGCAATGATACCCATCTGCTTCCAGAGCGAAATCGGATCCCAACCCACTGCGCCACCCTCTTGCACAATCCAAGTGGCTACCCGGGGAACGTGATGAAATGCTGCTACGGCAAAGTTAGCTAACATGAGTTGCTTTTCCCTCCTCGAAACTTCTTAGACTTTGATGCAAAATCGGAGACTACTGTCAAATCCAGCGACAAGAAGCTGCTTAAGCTTCTCTAAAAACCGACATGCGGCATCGACCAAACCTTCCGCGGCGCATGTAAGCTAACTCAGATACGCCTCGGAAACCCCAAAGGACGCTCCAGTTTCGCCAGAAGGTCTCTCCCGGCCACGGTTCAAGGTGGGAAGGGGAAGGCCGTTTTCAATCACAACCGCAAATGCAGCCTTTCACTCGACCAGGTCTAGCCGCCGGCGAGAGTGAAGTTGACTTGTATTTCAGTATCCACTTCCACGGGCTCGCCGTTGAGCAGATACGGCTTATACTTCCACTGCTTCACGGCCTCGATCGCCGCGGGAGCCAGCATTGGATGCCCACTCACCAGCGAGAGGTTTTCGATGGAGCCGTCCTTGCTTATCACTGCCCTCAGTACGACGGTTCCGGAAATACGAGCTTGCCGTGCCAGAGGCGGATAAGACGGGTTAACCTTTCGGATCAGAAGTCCCGAGGTGACGCCGGCCGAGACGCGAACCCGCTGCGGAGTCGCGACATGAGGCACAGCCACGGGAGTCGAACTGATAATACCCCCGATCACGCCTCCCATCTGGCCGCCGGGAATGCCCCCCGGTACGCCACCGACTACACCGGCAGACGCCATCTGCGGCGGAGCTTCGTCTTCCTTGATCATCTGAATTTTTTGTGGAATTTTGGTCGGCGTGCGCAGTGCGCCGTTCACGATATCGGTCTGAATCTGGTGCACAATCTTGATTGGGGCAGCTGCGGGAGGAGGTGGTGGAGGCGGTGGAGGCGGGGCCACCAAGAACGTCATCAGCTGTTGCTTGGGTAAGGCTTCAGTGAAGATTAGAGGCATCAGCACCATGACGCCGATTAGAAGTATCTCAAGAAAGATTGCGAAGGTTGTGGTTCGCCCCCGCTTGGTCTTGAGCCGGCCGCCGGATTCCAGAAGGCTATCTTCAAACATAGTCGTTTCTCCCTGCTTAGAGCCTACGTAAACTTAGACACCGACAGACTCCCCTTTGCTCCCAAAATCTACTTCTACCGCGGGATGAGGCCAAATTAGGCCTTCCCGGCGAATTAACGCACATGCAAACAAAGGCGTATCATAAATCCGCACGCAACGCCATCGGGGCGATTACTTGGCCCGGACGGGCATTGCCGCGGGGCGCTTGCCTTTACTGATCCGCCAATCCTGATAGGCCACTAAGATTGGTGCGGCAATCGCAATCGACGAATAGGTTCCGATCAGTATGCCGATGACGAGAGCGAGGCTGAACCCGCGAAGCACCTCGCCGCCAAACAAATAGAGTGCAAGCACTGTAAGGAAGGTCAGCCCGGCTGTCAAGATGGTTCGGCTCAAAGTCTGGTTAATGCTCCGGTTGACGATGTCTGCCAGTTTCTCTCGCCGCATGAGTTTAATGTTTTCCCGGATGCGGTCAAATACCACGATCGTGTCGTTATTAGAGTAACCAATCAGGGTAAGAATGGCTGCGATCACGGTGAGAGAAATGTCTTTGTTGAGCAACGAAAAAGCACCCACGGTGATCAGAGTGTCATGGAAGACGGTGACCACAGCCGCCACACCGTAGATCCATTCGAAGCGGAAGCCCAGATAAATCAGCATCCCGGCGAGCGAATAGGCGGTCGCGAGCAAAGCCTGCCTGCGCAATTGAGCTCCGACCTGAGGTCCGACGATCTCGACATTGCGCACGCTGAAATCCGACAGGAAAAATCCATCCTGCAGGGAAGCTATCACGGCGGGGTCGACCGATCCCTTTAGATCGTCGAACGAAGTCAATACTCCACCGTGCCCTTTGTCCCTGGCATCAACAATTGCCTGAGCTTGCTGGGTGTATTTCTGGTCGGCGTCGGAGCCCAGGTGCAGCGGATCTTTATCCATCAAATAACTCTTGATGGCTAAAGAACTGGCATTGTTTAAGTCCTGCTTATCTGCTGGTGCATTGGTTTCGAGAGCCTTAATAATCTGGGTTTTACCGCGATCGAGCGCCTGCTCGCTGGTCTCCTGGACGTCGAGGTCAATCAGCACTTCGTTATAAGAGGGCTGGTCGAAACGCTGGATTTTCGCATTGTGCAGGCCGGCATGGTCCATTGCGGCGCGCAAGGCGTTGTCGTTTGGCGTATGCGAGAACTTCACATACACCAGCGTGCCGCCGCGGAAATCCACGCCGTAGGGGATGCCATGCCAGAACAACATGGAAAATATCCCCGCCACGCTGAACACCAGCGAGAAGGCGAGAAAATACCACTTCTTTCCGAGAAAATCGATGTTGGTATTGCGAAAGAACTCCACCAGGCTTACCTCTTATCCGAGTTATGACTTCACGAATGAATTGAGCAATTAAATAACTTGAAAATACGACGCCGCAGGCCTTTGCCGTTGAATCACAAAATTACCCAATTCTCAAATTTCTTAAATGCTAAGTGCGTCGCCGCGTTGCTTCCGGCTCAGAACCCAGTCAAAAATCACGCGCGAAACGAAGACGGCCGTGAACAAATTCGCCAGCAATCCGAAGGTGAGGGTAACCGCAAACCCTTTCACCGGCCCGGTTCCGAACAGGAATAAAATGGCCGCCGAAACAATGGTCGTGACGTGAGTGTCCACAATCGTGATCCAGGCATGGCTGAAACCCTGATCCACCGCGGATGGCGGCGTCTTGCCGTTGCGTAACTCTTCCCGAATGCGCTCGAAAATCAGCACGTTAGAATCCACGCCCATACCGACGGTGAGAATGACTCCCGCAATCCCCGGCAGTGTCAGCACCGCTTCGAAGTAGCCCATGAAACCGAGCAGGATGATGAGGTTCAACAGGAGCGCAATGTCGGCATTAATGCCGGCCGCTCGGTAGTAAATCAGCATGAAGATCAACACCGCCAGCATGCCAACCACAGCGGCGCGAACCCCGGCGCGGATCGAATCCGTGCCCAGCGACGGCCCAACCGTCCGCTCTTCCAGATACTTGATGCCAGCGGGTAGAGCACCCGAGCGCAGGATCATCGAGAGATCTTTGGCCTGCTGCTGGCTCATGCTGCCACCGCTGATCTCGCCGGTATCGCGGATGGCCTCCTTGATGTTGGCGACTTCCTGCACTTTGTTATCGAGCACCACGCCCAGGCTCTCGCCCACATGCGCCGACGTGAAATTATAGAAGCGCTGCCCGCCCTCGCCGGTGAGCTGGAAGCGCACATTCGGCTGGCCGTTCTGGTCGGTGCTGGGCTGGGCATCCCGCAAGTCTTTTCCTCTGACCGCGGAAACCCGTGAGACCAGGTACCAAGCTTGCTCGTCGGCCGGAGCACCGGGAGCGGCATGCCCGGGCAGCAGCATCGCATCCGGAGGCAAAACTCCTCCCTTATCCTGCATGGCAGCCTGCTCGCTGGGATAAGGACCTCCCAGGACCTGCTTGATCTCCAGCATGGCCGTGGACTGCATGATGTCCTTCACCCGGGCTGGATCGTCGACACCGGGTAACTGCACAAGGATCTGGTACTGGCCCAGGCCATGCTCCTGGATGGTCGGTTCGCTCACACCCAAAGAATCAATACGGTTGCGAATGGTCTCAATGGCCTGGGTTACGGCCTTATTTTTCAAATCGCTCAGAATCTGCGGTTTCATCGTCAGCGTCCAGCTATTGTCCGCTGCGGAAGTCAGATTGTACTCAGGCAGCCGGTCGTTCACGATATCCAGCAGATCCTTGCGAGCTTCCGCCGGGACGCCCTTGATAACGATCTTGTCAGGATTGTTCTGCGGGTCCGGCTTGGAAATATCGGCAAACGCAATCTTGCGCTTGTTGAGCTGCTCTTTGAGGATTTCGACCGCATTGTCGGAATCTACATTGATCGCGTCATTCACCTGCACTTGCAGGATCAAGTGGGTTCCACCCCGCAAATCCAAGCCCAGATGAATGCGGTTGGTCATGGCGGCGAGCAGGCCCTGACCGGAAAAACTTTGGGGAATGCCGAAGATCCCAAACAAAAAGACGAGCAGGACGCCGAGGATCGCTATCAGTTTCCAGAGGAGATTCTTATTCATGATGGAACAAAATCCAAACCCTTAGATTGTGCAGCTTTATTTGGTTTTAACTTCTTCTTCTGAGGTCGTAACCTGGGTGACCGATGCCTTGGTCACTTCCAACAGAATGTTGTTGGGAGGAACCCGCAGGTGAACCGAGTCATCCTTGAGCGCCATGATGGTTCCGCGCAAGCCACCGCTGGTGACAACCTTGTCGCCAGTCTTCAGGCTGTCCAGCATGGCCGTCCATTTCTTTTGCCGCCGCTGTTGGGGAAGAATCAGCAAAAAATAAAAGATGGCAAAAATAAAGATCAGCGGCGCGACGCTCAACCAGCCCATTCCGCCGCCACCGGCCTGCATTGCTAAGAAAACGTGCATCTTCGCCAAAGAGTACCTACCAGACTATTCTACTGCTCACGAACTTCTGGAATCCTGCTCGCGAACCGCCGCGCCCGCCTACTCGCGCTGCAGGCCTGTCATTTTCACGACGGGGATGCTCAACCGA
Source organism: Candidatus Deferrimicrobiaceae bacterium (assembly GCA_035654555.1). Classification (GTDB taxonomy): domain Bacteria; phylum Acidobacteriota; class Terriglobia; order Terriglobales; family Acidobacteriaceae; genus Sulfotelmatobacter. The sequence continues at coordinate 8,082 of DASRWO010000126.1, forward strand.
TTCCGGCCAGAACGCCAACTACTCAGGCTTCACTGCTCAGGCTTGAATCCGGGGAGGTCCGTTCGTGAAGTTCACGGCTTTTCGCGAGACCAGATGCTATGGAAAATGGGACCCTTCCCCAAGTGAAATAGAATGACGCACCCGCCGCATGGTGTCAAGGTAGAAACTCAGATTGTGCAGCGTATTCAAGACCTGCGCCAGCACTTCATTCGAAGCATAAAGATGGCGCAAATATGCCCGCGAATAGCGCTGACAGATGCGGCAGGCGCAATTAGGGTCGAGCGGGCCGGCATCCTGGGCATAACGCGCCTGTTTGATCGAAATTTTTCCTTCCGAGGTAAACAGCAAGCCGTGCCGCGCCGCCCGCGTGGGCAAAACGCAATCCATCATATCGACACCGAGGCGGGCATATTCGGCAATCTCCTCGGGCGTGCCCACTCCCATCAGGTAACGAGGCTTGTCAGCGGGCAAGTGTTCGAGAGTGGCTTCGACCACTTCGCGGGTGCGCTCGCGGGGTTCGCCGACGCTCAGGCCGCCGATGGCATAACCCGGGAATCCGATTTCGATAGTGCGCTCGGCGGATTCCCTTCTGAGGGCCAGATCCATGCCGCCTTGGACGATGCCGAACAGAGACTGGGTCTTGAGTGGGCGTGTGGGGGCGGCCGTCCCCACATTGTCATTTCCGGGCCACGGCGCCTCGTGCTTATGCTCCTCAAAATATTTCTTGCTGCGTTCCGCCCAACGCAGCGTCAATTCCATCGAAGATCTCGTTCGAGCCAGATCAGCGGGGTATTCCGTGCACTCGTCGAAGGCCATGATGATGTCAGCGCCCAACCCGATCTGCGCGGCCATGGAATTCTCCGGGCTGAAGAAATGGGACGATCCGTCAAGATGCGAGCGGAAAGTTACGCCTTCTTCTGTCACTTTTCGCAGTTCATTCAAACTGAAAACTTGAAAGCCGCCGGAGTCGGTAAGAATCGCGCGCGGCCAAGCCATGAACCCGTGCAGTCCACCGAAGCGGCGGACCGTTTCGACTCCCGGACGCAGATAAAGATGGTAAGTGTTGCCGAGAAGAATCTGGACGCCGAGTTCTTCGAGAACATCTTGCGGCACAGCTTTCACTGTCGCCCCTGTTCCAACAGGCATGAAAACGGGGGTTTCGATCTCGCCGTGTGGCGTGAGCAGGCGGCCACCGCGAGCTGCGCCAGCGCGCTCCTCGATTCTGAAATCAATGGACATTGTGTGCGATTGTAGCAATGCCATGGGGAATGGCGGTCAGGAGAGGATCGCTTCCAACTGCAACAGTTCGCCCCGCACGCCGCCATCTTCCACGAATAGCTTGCCAATGCTGACCGGCAGTTTGAATCGGCGCGGTCCGGCGCTTCCGGGATTGAAATAAAGCACTCCATCACGCATCTCTTGCTTTGCAACGTGCGTGTGGCCGCTGATGACTGCCGCAAACCCGGCGGCCTTGGGCTTGAGATCCAACTGCGCGAGATCGTGCAGCACATAGATGGAAATACCGCCAGTTTCGAGTACTTCATCCTCGGGCAGCTTCTGTGCCCAAGCGCCGTTGTCTATGTTGCCGCGCACCGCGGTGACTGGGGCGATGGCGCCAAGCTTATCCAGGATCTCAGGCGCGCCAACATCTCCGGCGTGAATGATGTGATCCGATCCGCGCAGAGCCTTGATTGCTTCCGCGCGCAGCAGTCCATGCGTGTCGGAGATAACGCCGATCACGATGGGCTTCTTGTTCGTCAGCGAGGGTTCCGCTCCATCATGCGATTCATTTCGGCGTGCGTGGGAGAATCCTCGAGGTTGGAGTACGTGCCATTCGTTCTCACTTCTTCCGTTAAGCGGCGCAGGTGGCCCATGCAAGCGCGCATCGGGCCCGATCCTAAACTGACTCGGGCTACTCCCAGCTTGAACAAATCCGGCACCGAAGGAGAGCCGGGTCCGGCAAGAATATTGATCGGGCACTTTAAGTCCGCCACCAGGCGACCGATGGTGGGGGCATCGCGCAATCCGGGCACGAAAACGCAATCGGCTCCGGCCTCGCAAAAAGCACTGAGCCGGCGAATTGTTTCGTCGTACCTGTTCGCCGGATCTCCGATCTGCAAAAGGTACACATCGGTTCGGGCATTGAGCACGAGTGGAATTCTCAAACGGTTTGCCATTTCGCGAACGGCATGTATCTTTTCCAACTGAAGAGGCAATGCAACGAGGGCGGCGGTCGAGTCCGCGCTTGCATCTTCAAGATTCATGCCAATGGCACCAGCATCCATCACCGCGCGCGCGGTTTGCCCGGCATCTTCCGGAGAGTTTCCGTATCCCGCCTCCACGTCCGCCGAGACCGGAACACCGACGGCTTTTGCGATGCGAGCGATGGCCTGCAGCATTTCTTTCCGTGGAATGATCTGGCCGTCAGGATATCCGAGCGAGAAGGCGATGCCGGCGCTGCTCGTAGCAATTGCTTTAAAGCCGGCCTGTTCGATGAGGCGGGCACTGGCCACGTCCCAAACATTGGGAAGCAGGAGAATTTCTCTGCCTGAGTGCAGAACGCGAAACGCCGCCGCTTTGGCTTCCTGCTGAACCATGATTCGATTCTAGATGGTTCGGAACAGAACGCGTCCGATTTTCACACCGCAGAATTCGCTTTTTTCGGTTGAGATTTCTTCATGAATTTCCCGATGCTTACCACCGCGCGGCTCACCGTTCCGCGGCCAATTTCCTGGACATCATCCCGGGCGCTCACGCGCAACACATAGAAGCGCCCGTCAAACGATTCCAGAACCGCTTCGGTTTGGATGAGTGCGCCGATTCCGCTCGCCGCACGGTGCTCGATGTTGATTGCTGTCCCTACCCTGATCTCGTCTCCCTCGCAGTAGGGTTGCAGCGCGAGGAAAGCCGCAGTCTCCATCAGACGGATCATATCGGGCGTGGAATAAACCGCAGGTAACTCGGGGCGATGAGAGGTCAGCGTGTGCTTGAATTCGACGATCTCGCGAGCCTCACCGTGCGTGCCAATTGGAATTTCTCGAGCCATCGATCTGACTAAGCGTGCGTCATGCGCGCGGCTTCAATGCCATCCAGAGCCTGCCACAGCATTCTGGCTGCGTTTTCAGCGGCGGCCAAGGCAGCGTCCGCAGTTTCTGGATTTGCAATCACACGCTTCTCCAATTGTCTGCGCCAAACGTTCGAGTGGTAAATGTCCGCGGTTGTGTGCAGCGCAAAGTAGCCGCAAGTCTTATCGTCGGCGCCGTACATCTCACGCAGTCCGCGTTCTTTTTCTTTGGCCACGCGCGGTACCTGAGATTCGTATGCGTAAAACGCGGCCATCGCCTCTTCGACTGTGCCATCACCGGCCACTTTGTGGAAGTGCTTCGTCAGTTCACGGACTTCTGAG
>DASRWO010000127.1:0-13912 GCA_035654555.1 Candidatus Deferrimicrobiaceae bacterium
GTCTTGCGATTGGCGCACGGGTTACGGTGCGAACGGGCGGCGTTAAGCAGTTCAGTGAAGTGAAGGGCGGCAGCAGTTATCTCTCGCAAAATGATCTTCGCCAACATTTCGGACTGGGAAGCAATAAGAACATGGATGAAGTCGCCGTTCGTTGGCCGAGCGGGCAGACTGAGACTTTTAAAAATGTTCCAGCCGACTTCATTTATACGATTGTCGAGGATCAAGGCATCAAGGCTAAGATCCCGCTTCCCCAGGTAGATTCTGGTGCTCCGCCTGCCGAGGCGCGAGGACGCAGTGCTAGAATCGACGACGCAAAAGTCCCTCACCCTTAGATTGCGTCAGCCTAACCGAAGCAGTTCCTTGAGGAAAAAATGAGAAATCGAATTGGGCATGATTCCATCCGAGTGGCTAAGCTTGGGCTCTTTGTCCTACTCCTTTTCAGCGCATTTGCTGCTCTTGGACAGCAGGCCGGTCAACTGCCAACACCGAAGGAGGGTGACTACGTTTCCCACGATTTCCATTTCAAGTCTGGCGAAACACTGCCAGAGCTGAGAATGCATTATGCAACTTTAGGAACTCCTCTGCGTGACGCGAGTGGGCGGGTTACGAATGCGGTGTTGCTTTTGCACGGAACCACCGGTGCCGGAGACCAATTTCTGGTTCCTCAGTTCGCTGGCGTGCTCTTCGGGCCGGGACAGCTTCTTGATGCGACCCGGTACTACATCATTCTGGTGGACAACATTGGCCACGGAAAATCGAGCAAGCCGAGCGACGGAATGCACGCTCACTTCCCGCAGTACGACTACGACGACATGGTTGCGGCGCAGCACGAGTTGCTGGAAAAAGGAATGGGCGTGAACCATCTGCGCCTCATCCTGGGAACATCCATGGGATGCATGCATTCCTGGATCTGGGGCGAAACCTATCCCGGCTTTATGGACGCCATGATGCCGTTGGCTTGCCAGCCGGTGCAGATCGCGGGACGAAATCGGATGTGGCGCAAAATGGTGATCGATGCGATTCGGGATGATCCGGACTGGAAAAATGGCGAATACACTACCGAACCCCAAAATGGGTTGAAAGTTGGAGCCGAGATGTTCTACATCGCGGCGGGTTCAGCTTTGCAGATGCAGAAGAGTTTTCCCACCCGTGAAGCAACCGATGCGGCGACTGCGGAATTTGTGAAGCGGTTCGCGGCAGCCCACGACGCCGACGATCTTCTTTATGCGATGAATGCATCATGGGATTACGATCCCTCGGCGCAGCTTGAAAAAATTACTGTTCCTGTAATGTTCGTCAATTCAGCCGACGATTTCATCAATCCTCCGGAACTGGGGATTGCCGAGCGCGAAATCGAGCGAGTGAAGAAAGGGCGCTTCGTTCTTGTACCGATCTCCGACCAGACGCATGGTCACGGCACGCACACCTGGGCAGCAGTGTGGCAGCAGTATCTGAAGGAGTTATTGGAAACGTCTCAACATTAAGGTCCGGGCTGAGGAGATGGGCTGCCCAGTCCGACAAACCGGCCTAAGCTGCTGGAATAATCCCTGCAAGTGCGAGAGAATGATTAGTTGTGCCTGGCGGAGAAAAGACCGTCCATTCCTCCGCAGCGATGGCTGCGAGGTCTTCCGCATTCCGCCAGAGACAGCGCGACCACGTTTCATTTTACCGGGAGAGATTAACCAACATGGCCACCATCACAATAGAAGTCGAAGCAGCATCGCGTAATCCTCGTAACGCGAAGCTGGAAAGTTGGGTCGAAGACATTGCCCAGCTGTGCAAGCCCGATCGGATTCACTGGTGTGATGGATCGCCGGAAGAATACGAGGCAATGCTGCGGCTGCTGGTGCTGACCGGAACCGCGATTCCGCTGGATGCGGCGAAACGACCGAACAGCTTCCTGGTTCGCTCCGACCCCGCGGATGTGGCCCGCGTGGAGGATAAGACTTTCATCTGTTCCCGAACCAAGGAAGAAGCGGGTCCTACGAATAACTGGGAAGATCCAGCCCAGATGAAGCAGAAGCTGACCGGATTATTCGCGGGCTCGATGGTGGGTCGCACCATGTACGTGGTCCCTTACAGCATGGGCCCAATCGGTTCGCCCATCTCGAAGATCGGAGTAGAGATCACTGATTCGGTTTATGTCGTGGTCAGTATGCATATTATGTCGCGGGTGGGGAGCCACGTGCTCGACGTTCTCGGCGAGGACGGGGAGTTTGTACGAGGAATGCATTCGGTAGGCGCGCCGCTCGGTCCCGGACAGCCGGATGTTCCGTGGAGCTGCAACAAAGAGCATAAGTACATCTGCCATTTTCCCGAGACGCGCGAGATCTGGTCGTTCGGTTCCGGTTACGGCGGCAATGCACTGCTGGGCAAAAAGTGTCACGCTCTGCGTATCGCCTCCGTGCAGGCTCGCGACGAAGGCTGGATGGCTGAGCACATGCTGATCCTGAAGCTGATCAGTCCCTCGGGACAGGCTAAGTACATGGCGGGCGCGTTCCCTTCTGCCTGCGGCAAAACCAATTTATCCATGATGATTCCGACCTTGCCCGGCTGGAGGATCGAAACCATAGGCGACGACATTGCCTGGATGAAGTTTGGCGCTGATGGGCGGCTTTATGCCATCAATCCAGAGTTCGGCTTCTTCGGGGTAGCGCCGGGCACCAGCATGAAGTCCAACGCCAACGCCATGTTGAGCGTGACCCATGATTCCATTTTCACGAATTGCGCAATGACGATGGACAGCGACGTGTGGTGGGAGGGAATGACGGAAGAAAAGCCAGCCAAGCTGATTGACTGGCTGCGGCGTCCGTGGACTCCGGACTCTGGGCGAAGCGCAGCGCACCCGAATTCGCGCTTTACTTGCGCAGCGGCGCAGTGCCCGTCGATCGCTCCGGAATGGGAGGACCCGAACGGGGTGCCTATTGATGCGATCCTGTTCGGGGGAAGGCGTGCGGGCATTGTGCCGCTGATCACGGAAGCTTTCAACTGGCAGCATGGAACTTTTCTGGGAGCAACGGTGAGCAGTGAGACTACCGCGGCGATCACGGGAAAAGTGGGACAGCTACGCCGCGATCCCATGGCGATGCTGCCTTTTTGCGGCTACCACATGGGCGACTATTTTGCGCACTGGCTGCAGATAGGCAAACGCTCGGGTGCAAAACTGCCGAAGATTTTCTACGTCAACTGGTTTCGCCAGGACAAAGGCGGAAATTATCTCTGGCCAGGATACGGTGAGAATAGCCGCGTATTGAAATGGATTTTCGAACGCTGCGACGGCAAGGTACATGCGAAGGAAACTCCGATCGGGCGTATCCCTGAAGTGGCCGATCTGGATACGACCGGACTTGCACTCAAAAAAGATCAGGTGGAGGAGTTGCTCAGCGTTGATGTCGACGGCTGGCTGGCCGAAGTGCCCTTGATCAGGGAACACTTTGCCGTCTTTGGCAGTCATCTGCCGGAGGGTTTGAATGCTGAGGTAACGGATCTTGAAAAGCGGCTGCAGGCGACCAAGCGGTAGCTCAAGACTGAGATCGTTTTTTGTGTTCGCATGCCGGACATTCAGCAAAGGGAGCTTTGCCCTCTCCGGCCCGACGAGCCCATCGTCAATATTTCCCTATGATGCTCGGGACCTTTGATATAGTTCACCTCTGTCATGGCGCGTCCTGCGACGAACGAAGCAACTCCTCCCGCGTCTGACCCACGCCCTCTTCCCGTTCCAACTTCTTCTGCATCTCTGACCCGAAATCAGATTCGCGGATTTTGGGCATCTTGGGGCGGGTGGACGCTCGACGGGATGGATTCGTTTGTGTATGCGCTGGTGCTAGTGCCATCGCTGCGCGATCTACTGCCGCGCTCCGGAATTGCAGCCACTAAGGCGAGCATCGCGCATTACGGCGGTCTGCTGTTTGCATTATTTCTGGTGGGGTGGGGACTGGCTTTTTTGTGGGGACCAATTGGAGACAAATTTGGCCGCGTCCGCACGTTGATGCTCACCATCGTGTGGTATTCGGTGTTCACTTTTCTAAGCGCGTTCGTAACCAGCGTCTGGCAACTGGCCATTCTGCGCTTGTTCGCCGGAATCGGCATTGGCGGAGAATGGGCCATGGGCGGAACGTTCGTGGCCGAGGAGTGGCCAGAGCAGCGGCGCCGAATGGGCGCGGGGTTAATGCATACCGGGTATTACGTCGGCATATTCCTGGCTGCGCTGGCCAATTATGGAATCGGCAGTCGGTATGGGTGGCGGGCCATGTTCATTGTGGGCGGAGTGCCGGCCTTATTTCTGGCCTGGATTCGCCACGGCGTAGTTGAGCCCGCGGCCTGGAAAAGAAAAGAGAGTGTCGTTCGATCGTGGGCGGTATGGCGTCCGTTTGCGACGCTGTTTTCGCCGGCCTGGCGCCGCCGCACGATTCTGAATTCTTTGTTCATGCTGGCGTCGATTTGTGGATTATGGGCCGGAACCGTTTATGTTCCCGCTGCCATTACCACGCTGGCGGAGGCTGGCGGACACATTGGTCCGCAGGCTGCGCGGTTGGCTTCCTGGGGCGTTATGCTGGTCTCGTTCGCCACAATTCTGGGCTGCCTCGCCATGCCTTGGCTAGCAGAACGGCTGGGACGCCGCGGGGCGCTCGCCGTCTTCTTCGCGCTCATGATGGTCTTCATTGCGCTGACCTTTGGGAAGGTCTTTTACATGGGGCCGAGCGCGCTTCCGTGGTTCTTTGTCTGTCTGTTTTTCCTGGGCCTAGGAGGCGCCAACTTCGCCGTCTACACCTTGTGGCTGCCCGAGCAATATCCTACGGAATGCCGCGCCAGCGCTTTTGCATTTTCTACTTCGTTTGCCCGGTTTGGCGGCGCGGGAATCACTTTTCTGGTGGGCGCCAGCGTCCTCCATTTCGGGTCGCTCGGGACGCCGGTCGCGATGACTGCAATCGCCTTCGCGATTGGATTGCTGTTGATTCCATTCGGAGCGGAAACTCGCGGCAAACAACTACCGTCGTAGCGCGATGACAGACTATTCCATACTTTGTCTGGGAATGCTGGCGCAACCAGGGCCATCACATTCATCGAACACTGCACCGTCTCCGGTCCTAATGTTTCTCTGAACTTCTGCCGATCATTCTCTGGTTAAGATATTCCCGCACAATCGACGGCTGCGACGAAGGCCCACGAGTCGAGGTTAGGGAATTCGATCGCAATGCGCGCAGGAGAAAACAGTGAAGCTTACTCTGGGCAGGAAATTAGGATTGGGCTTTGGGGTCGCCCTCGGATTCATGGTTCTTAGCTCAGTGATGGGTTACGTGAAGTCGAGCAATATCCGGAGAAGCGAGTCTGCTGCCTTCAATGTTCGGATCCCGTCGCTCAAGGCTGCGATAAAGTTACAGCGCGACCTCAATCAAACCCAGGTCAAAGGACGCCAGGCGATTCTTGCGGGATCCCAACCGGTGAGACTGGCGAAGACCAAAGAATTGTTCCAAGCTACTTGGCGCGATGTCGAAAAAGACATGATCGGGATGAGCGAATTAGGTCCCTTGTGGACTCGCCAGGAGGATCGCGACCGTCTGCTGGAAATCAAGCAGCAGCTTCCCCTGCTGCGCGCGGTTCAGGAGGACGCAATTAAGCGAGCGGCAAGCCGGGAGCGGGATGCTCTTGCCAAGGCAGGAAATGAGTCGGCCGACGGGGCGACCCCGATCAACATTGCGATGAAGAAATCGCTTGGCAGCATGGCTGATTCGTTTGAGCAGTTGGTGGACGAAAACAAGAAGGAATTGATGGCAGATAACCGATCGCTCAACCTCACCGTAACCGTGACTACGTTCGCGGCGTTAGCTATCGGAGTTGTTCTGGCATTTTTTTTGACCCGCGACATCTGTGGGGCTACGCGACGGGTTCTGGTTTTTGCCGAAGCGATCGCGGCAGGCGATCTATCCTGTGACGACCTGCAAGTGCACAGCCAGGACGAACTGGGAGACCTGACTGCGGCAATCAACAAGATGAGGGAAAACTTGAAGCGCATGATTTTGGGCATCTCCGAGAACTCGGTGCAGGTGGCGAGCGCCAGCGAGGAACTTTCGTCTTCGGCCACGCTCCAGGCGCAAGGAGCCGACCACCAGAAAGATCAGGCTGCGCAGGTCGCGACCGCGATGCAGGAGATGTCCTGCACGGTTCAACAGGTTTCGGAAAACTGCAGCCAGGCGGCTGACGCCTCGCGGCGGGCGGCAGAAACGGCGCGGACGGGGGGCGCCGTCGTCGAACAAGCCTTGACACAGATGCGTTCGATCGCCGAATCCGTGGCTGGAACTGCAAAGCAGATTGGGGAATTGGGGCGCAGGACCGACCAGATTGGGCGTATCGCGGGCGTAATCGATGACATCGCCGACCAAACCAATCTGCTGGCGCTCAACGCCGCCATCGAGGCGGCACGCGCGGGCGAACAAGGACGAGGCTTTGCAGTCGTGGCGGATGAAGTTCGCAAGCTGGCCGAGCGGACGACTACCGCGACGAAAGAAATCTCGCAAATGATCAGCGTCATTCAGGATGGCACCAATGCGGCCGTCAAGGCGATGGACATTGGCAGCCAACAGGCCGAAGAGGGAGTTGCTTCCACCGCGCGGGCGGGTGAATCGTTGCAACAAATCATTCACATGTCGGAGGAAGTGGGATCGATGATTACCCACATCGCGACCGCGGCCACCGAGCAATCCGGAGCGACCAGTGACGTAAATCAGAGTATGGATCAGATTGCGCACCTGGTGAAGGAATCCGCGGTCGCGGCGCAACAGTCCGCCAAAGCTTGTCAAGACTTATCAGAGCTAGCGCTGGCCTTGCAATCGATGGTCGGTAGCTTCAAATTGCAGGCGGCGCGTGAGGAGATACAACCGGTTGAGGTTCGCCGCAAGGCTCTCGCGGCGTCTGCGTCTTAAAGCATTGACGATCTGATTCAAAGGCTCTCTTCCAGAAACAAAAAGAGAGCCTTCGTTCTGTCACCGCACAACTTCGCTACGCGACACCGCGGGTTTTTACCGGCTCGTCGGCACTGACCAGCGGCGCGGCACGTCCCGAGTTCCTGACCGCCCGCGCCGCGAGTGGCTTCAGCCACAGCAACGCCATGAACGCGGCAATCAGGTCGCAGACAATCATCGCCCAAAAGACCTTTGTCCAGGACCCAGTCTTGGCAAACAACCATGCTGCCCCCGGTCCGGCAAAGGCCGCTGCCGCTCCTTTCGCCGTGTACACGATGCCGTAGTTTGTAGTGGCCCACTTGTTTCCGTAAAGGTCACCGGTGATGGAGGGAAACAACGAGAAGATATTGCCCCAGGCAAAAAAACAGAGTCCGGACAATGCGACAAACCACACCGGATGGCTGATGAGTTGGAGCAGAGCATACACCGCGATGGCTTCGAGGATGAACGAGATAAAGATGGCATTCTCCCGTCCAATATTGTCGGATACCCAGCCCCAGAAGGGACGGGTCAAACCGTTCAAAATACGGTCGACGGTGATGGCCAGGACCAACGCAGTCATGCCCCACAGCACCACGACTTTATCAACGTGGTAGGAGGCAGCCATCGGGTTGAGTTGCGCGGTCACCACCAACCCGCCAAAAGCCAGCATGGTCATCATCAAGTAGATAATGTAGAACGATGGCTGGCCGAGCATCTGCAAAGGTGTCATATCGATAGCCGAAGTATTGATTTTGGCTTTGATTTTGACTTCTTTCGCCTTCCAGTTGGGCGGCGTCCATCCCACCGGAGGTCTGGCCATAAAGAGAGATGAGCCCAGGACCACGACACCTTGGATGATTCCCCAAACGATAAATGTGTGCTGGTAACCCGAGACTTTCAGCATCTTGGCAATAGGAGCGATGGTCGTTGCGGTTCCTATTCCGAAAGCTGCAGCAGTCAGGCCAACGCATAGACCGCGATAGTCCGGGAACCATTTGAGGGCGTTTCCAATGGCACCTCCGTAGACGATGCCAGCGCCGATTCCGCCCACCCCGTACCAAAAATAGAGGCTGCCTATCGTCTCCGCGTAACCGGATCCGACCCAGCCGAGCGCCACCAGGACCGAGCCTAACCCCAGCATGAATCGGGGGCCGATTCGATCTACTAGATATCCTTCAAAAGGCACGAGCCAGGTTTCAAGCAAGACAAATAACGTAAAAGTCCACTGCACCGCGACCAGGGAAACGTGCAGATGAGCTTGTATGGGCTTAGTGAAAAGGGTCCAGGCATATTGCAGATTCGCAATCGCCATCATGGCGACAATGCCAGCGATTAATTGAACCCATCGATTGGGAATACGAGAGGGATGAATGAGGGCACTTGGTGAACCTGTTGATGCAGCCATAGGCTTGTCTCCGTGACGGCCGTCAGACGGTAACGGCCCACTGCCTGAACGACCGTGTTCGGCAGGATTGTGTCAGCCCAGCGAGGTGGCCCTGGCACAGCCAGCATGTGTCTTGGGGTCACAGCGAACCGTGATGTATACTGGTCCAGTTATCGAACCACTTGCGGAAGGGAAGTTACCACTTCTAAAACGAGCTGTCAAGGGGATTGCAAATCTTCTGAGACGGTCCCGTCACAATTGCTTTGTAAATCCCGCGAGTGGAACGAGACCCAACCCATGGACGAGACCCTTCACACCCAGGTTGAAACTTATCTTACCCATCTTAATGGCCTGATCCGCCGTGGCCGTGAACTGCGGGATGCGCTGGCCACTGATCCCTCGGATCCCGCAGCGATGGCGGTGGCTCGCCGCTGGCATGAGGACTGCGGCGTGACCATCAACCAATTATCTGGAGGCAGCAAGGCCCATTGGCTGGCCCGGTCGTTTAGCGAAGCCTTTCTAATGCGCTCGACCGACGGCCATGCCGTGGAAGGAGCAGCGCAAACGCAGATTGTCCAGCGGTTGCTCGGCGTTCTCGATCAGGCCGTCGCAACACTCTCCCAGATGGACAATGCCTCGCTCATTTCAGCATCCTCGCAGGCTCCAGCTCCGCATCGCTTCGGCTTCGTTCATAACTTGGAACTCCGCCCGATGGTTGAACGCGCGTATACCGATAGCCGGCGCGCCCTCGAGCAGAAGGACTACAACCTCGCGCTGCTCAGTTCCTGCGGAATCCTGGAGGCGATCGTTACCGATGCGCTGGAACACAAAGGGTTGAGTTTGCTGGTCGAATCTGGCGCGCCGGCCGAAAAGATCTCAGACTGGTCGTTCGAGACGCGGCTCACTGTGGCGGAGAGGGCGGGATTGATTCGCAGCGGGTGCGCCCGCCTGCCAGCCATCGCGCGAGCCTATCGAGACGATCCCAGTGCAGATGAGGACGGTATGGTGAAGACTGAAGTGACGGAGCGCGATGCGCGCACCGCCGGGCAAGTTCTCCACGTCATCATGAGGGATCTGGATCCAGGCCGGTAAGCAGCGAAGTTAATCCTCGAGATCCTGCCGGAACATGGGTTTAGAAGGGTCGAGGCTGCCGTCGATGACAGCGACGAGCAAGTTTCCAAAAGCATTTCTCGCCTCATCGATAGAGGCATACCCGCGCTCGCGCTGCAACGCTCCACCGTCCGCGTAGATTAGGGTGAAATAGCGGCCTGATGAATACTGAAGTTCGAGCAGTTTATCCGGCATGTCAGGATCGCCCTGCTGCCCGAGAACATCCATCAGGGCCACAGTCCACTCCCTGCCCTGCGGATCGGTCACTACCTCTCGTTCGAGGAATTGCCAATCGTCCATGCTCCACAAGGGCATATTTTATTCGAGAAGTTGCGCCACGGCTCTTCCAACCTGGGCGCCGGTAAAAGGTTTAGGGATCAGCAGAACTTTTTGCGCCTTGCGCGAGCGCAGGCTTGCATCCGCCTGCTCCGGCGTATCGCTGATAATCACGACCGGCAACGCGGCGTGATTGGGATGATTGCGCACAGCGTCGAACAAAGCCTCACTCATGTCGAAAGCGGTGCAATCGAGCACGACGGCATCGGCCCGGTGCTCCGCGACCAGTTCATTGACCGCGTTTGTGTATCCCGATGCAAAGACCTCGTAGCCGAGATCTCGCAATGAGAAGGTCAGAAGTTCGGCAATCTCCGGCGTATCGTCAATCAGCAGTACACGAGACACTATTGCTTGACCGAGCCGGTGCCGGGCAGCCGCTTCTTTTTGCCTTCCGAAGGCTCCAGATCCATCATCCAAATGCGGCCGCCGGCTGTGTAATAGGCGCGGTGATCGTTTTCAATCATCGCTCCCCAAGCTTCCAGCGTGCGCATGGCAAAAGTGACTCCCTCAAAATTCTTCTTGGCATGGTCCAGCACTTCATTGGTATGCCAATTGTTGGTGAGGATCGCGTCGCCGGCGTGCACACGCAGAACCGTGTAGTAGCGGTCGTAGGCTGCTTCCGCACGCACGTCGCGCGTGGCTCCGCGCTTCTTGCCTTCGGTAACGATGTAACTTTCCTGTCCCTCCGGCTCCACTTCGGGCTCGGACTCTACAGGATGGAATGGACTGCTAGTTTTTGTGTTCATAAAGTTTGCGCCACCGCTTGGGCTTCGGTTGCAGCCGCCATGTTGGTTAAGTTCTTCGCATCTGCCGCGTGGATCAATGCCTCGGGCAGCTCGACACCCATCATCCGCCATTGCTCATTGGCAAACTTCTGCAAGTTCGCAATGTGCTCAGCGTGGAGATGGCCAAAGCGTCCCTGCAACTTCAGATATTCCGAAACCGGCCGCATGCTCGCCGGACGGAAGCTGTAATTGAAGGCGCGTTTTTCTGGGTTCCACTCCCACATGGGATAAAGGCCGCATTCAACCACCAGGCGGCCGAGATCGATCGACCGCGGCGTCTCGTATACAAATCCCTTCTGGCACGGCGTGTAGACCATCAAGTAAGCAGCACCCTTGTGATTGAGACCCTTGCGTACTTTATTCATCAGGTCGATGGGATAACCCACGCTCGCTGTCGCCACATAGCAGTGCGGATGGCCCGCAGCCATCATTCGTGCGAGATCTTTAGGGTACAACTTCTTACCCTCCGGCACTTCGGGGCCAGGAGGCGAGAACGTCGTCATGCCGCCATACGGCGTGCGTGACGATGCCTGAATACCGGTATTGGCGTACTGCTCGTTGTCGTAGCAGATGATCAGGCAGTCGTGGTTGCGATACAGAGCGCCAGAGATCGAGGCAAGTCCGATATCAGACGCGCTGCCGTCCCCTGCTTCGCAAATAATATTCGGGAACTTGCCCTGCCACTTGCCTTTGCGAATCATTGCTTCGTAGGCAGCAGCGACACCGGCAGTAAAGCTGCCCGCGCTGCCGATCTGCGTGTGTGCCCACGGCACGTTGTAAGGCGTGCACAGATAAGAGCTGTTCGCCACATACATGCAACCCGTGGGTCCGACAAGGATGGTGTTGTCTCCTGCTGCCTTGCTGGTCATTCGATATTGAATCGAAGGCCCGCATCCCGCGCAGGTGCGATGACCCGGAACGAACGGTTCCGAAGATGGCAGCTCAGGATTATAAAAACGCGCACCCTGATTCGGGCTGTCGAGGATCGGCAATAATTGCCGCTGAACTTCTATGGTTGCCATATCAATTCTCCAATCGCAGGATCAAAAGCTCTGTATCAATTCCGGCTTGTAAAACCTCAATCGTGCGTAAAAACTCTTACTCTTCAAATCCCACCCAGTGCGTGCGCTTCTCAATCTTCCCACGCCGCTGAGCATCGAGCATCTTCTCGGTCATCCAATAAAATTCCTTCAGCACGATCGCCTCGCCGCCCATTCCCGCCATGAATGACATCATCAGTGGACGCTTCTGGCTTTCGTAAAGAGCCGCCGCAGCTTCGGCATAGAGCACGCCACCGCTGCTCACGCTGCCCAATCCCATGTTGGTTTCGATCACGCCCACAACTTTGAACTTGCTGAGAACTTCCTGCACGCGATCCGTCGGATACGGCCGGATGGTTCTCAGGCGCACCAAGCCGACTTTCAATCCGCGGTCCCGCATGTGCTGGATGGCAAATCGCGCCGTGACCGCGTGGGCGCCTTGCAGGAAAAATACAACTTCCGCGTCATCGGTCATGAACTCTTCGAGCCACGGATCGTATCGGCGACCGAAGATCTTCGCGAACTCATCGTGAATCTCTTCGATCACGGCCATCGAGCCTTCCATGGCGCGCGCCCGCTCCAATTGCAGCGGCGGACCCTGCTCCGGCATGATCTGCGGGCCGTGCGACACCGGATGCCGCGGATCGAGCGGATAAGGATGCTTGTACGGCGGGAGAAATTCTTTCACCTGACCTGAATCGGGCAATTCCACGTCGCCGGTGATGTGGGAGACGAAGAATCCGTCCTGGCAAACCATTTGTGGCAAAAGCACTCGAGGATCTTCGCCGATTCGGTAAGCGATCAGGTGATTATCGAACGCTTCCTGCGCATCACAGGACCAGCCCATGATCCATCCCATATCGCGCGTCGACAGCGCGTCCGTGTGCTCCGATCCAAAGTCGCCGGGAGGATCGAGCGTGCGGTCGGCAATCATCATCTGCACCGGCATGCGGCTGCCGGAGATGGGTGAATAAAGTTCGTACGCGAACTGCACACCGACACCGGAGCTGCCAGTAAAAACACGCGCGCCACTCGACGACGCACCGTGCGCGATACTCAATTGCGAGTGTTCACTATCGGCCACAATGTATTCGGCATCGAGCTCACCATTGGCCACCATCTGTGCCAGCGCCATCATCGTCGCCGTGTAAGGACGAATCGGATAAGCCGCAATCACATCGACATCGGCATACTTAGCGGCCTGCGCCGAGGCGACGCAGCCATTGATTCGGACTGTTCTCTTTTTTACATCTGCAAGCATTGGCATAATTCACTCCGCACATTTCGCTCTTAGGCGCACAATGAAATTAATTCGGTCCCAACTCTAAATCTCAAATATTCTTGGCCGGGCGCTCCCCCAGGTTTTTCAACTCCTCCGCCTGCCGTCCGTGCAGCCCGGGCGAAATCGCGAAGGCAGTATCCATGCGCACCACGCCGGTATCGAAGTCGAGTTCAGGAACGCCTTCCAGGCAACCCGTCGGACACTCTTCGATGCACACGCGGCAACCTTTGCAGTAGTCAACCAGAATTTTGTACATGCCGTTCGAACGCTCCGGACGTGCGATGCAAGGCTCGGGACAGACCAGGTAACAGTTGTCGCATGCGTTGCAGGTGCCGCAGCTGAAACAACGGTTGGCTTCTTCGACCGCCTGCTCTTCCGTGAACGCCTGAATCACTTCGTCTTGCGTTTTCGTTCTGGTCTTGGTCGGCAGCATTTCCTGCTGGATGCGCGGGAAATGTGGGAAGTACGTCATGTTCATGCGATTCAGATCGAAGATGACATCAACCGGAATCGTCCGCGGCTGCAACTTTTCTCCGCGCACTACCTTGTCGAGATTGAACGCGACGCGCTTGCCATCGCCGACCGCATTGACGACCATCAGAGGCTGACCGGAACCAACCTGGGCGATATCGCCGGCGGCGAAGAAGTTGGTGTCTCCGAGGCGGCCGAACTTATCCATCTTGATGGTGCCGCGCTCGTTTTTGAACTCGGCGGGCAGCCAGTTGAGGGACGCGCGCTGTCCGATGGCAATGATGACATTGTCCACGGCAAACTTGTGAGGCTTCGCGTCTCGATCAACGTTGATGGGCGAGGCGTTGATCGCTCCAGCGAACTTGGCGGGATGCAAGTGCAACGCTTCGACCTTGCCGTTTCCGAGCACTGAGGTGACTGATCGGCCATGCAACAACTCGACGCCCTCTTCGAGCATATCGTGCAGGTCTTCGGGCGACGCCGGCATTTCCTCCTTATTGCCCTCGACCGTGATCATGGTCACTTCCGCGGCGCCTTGCCGCAGAGCCTCGCGAGCGCAATCG
>DASRWO010000128.1:0-3388 GCA_035654555.1 Candidatus Deferrimicrobiaceae bacterium
TGATCATTCTGATCATTGAACTCGTTTATTTCTTCCGCGGAAAACCGATCTGACGATTCTGATTTGTGGCCCCGTCTCCCTTCGGGCAGCGATTCTGGTTGCAGCGCCCTATTTTTCTGCACCTTGACGCGGAAATAACGCCATGAGCCACACGTGGGCTGGCCGTATATTTCCCACAACGCATGATGCTTTCAAACTTTGCGGATGCGATATCGCTGGGAAGAAGAAAAAAGATACCGTGAGTCCCTGATAGAATTCAGCGGTTTGCACATGAGAGGCCTGAAAGACAAACGAGTTCTCATCACCGGCGGCGCCAGCGGAATCGGAGCGGCGACGGCTGCGCGGTTTCTCGAAGAAGGTTCGCGTGTCTGCGTCCTCGATCGCGATGCCAAAGCTTGCGCAGCGATTCGCCATCAGTTGCCGGAACTCTCTGAGGCCATCGTCGCCGACGTTACCAAGCTGATGCAGGTGGAAGCGGGGATGGCCGACGCAATTCGCGTGATGGACGGAATCGACGTGCTCATCAACAACGCTGGCATTAGCATCCGTCACAAATTCCTCGACATCACTCCCGAAGAGTGGGATCGAGTGGTCGCCGTAAATCTTACGGGCGTGTTCCACGTCGCCCAAACTGTGGCGCGCCACATGGTAGAACGTTTCTCGGCCGAGGTGGGAAGTGGAGTAATTCTGCAAACCGCCTCTACCAACGGCATCATGGGCTATCCTTTCTACGCCGACTACAACGCCACCAAAGCGGGAGTGATTGAGTTGACGCGCTCTATAGCGCTCGAACTTGCGCCCAAAGTGCGCGTATGCGCCGTGGCTCCGGGATATGTGCTTACGCCGATGCAGCGTGCCGAATACACGGATGCAATGCTCGATGAAGTGAATCAGAAAATTCCTCTGCGGCGTCACGCCAGGCCCGAGGAAATCGCAGGATTGTTCGCATACCTCGCATCCGACGATGCCGCCTACGCTACGGGCCACGTCTACACGTTGGACGGTGGAGAAACCGCAGGAGGATTAGCCAGTCGCTAGCGCGCCAATCTGGAGGCAAGTCGCGCCAGCCTCACAATCCGGTAGAGAGGAAACAAAGGTTTGGGAAGGTGGACCGCTTCCCATTCCCCGGGGCCTGGAGTGAACGTTAGGCGCGCCAGGAAACGCAGACGGTCTGTTCTGCGTTCGCGAAGGCGCATCATGAGCCGAAAGTACGATAACTTTTCTTCTTCGTATGTGACGCCCGAGGCAATCGAGACAGCGACCTGTTCGGCGAACATTTGTGCTGATTTATCTTCTCCAACCGCTGGTTCCAGAGTCGGCGGAATTGCTGCCCCAAGAAGGGCGTTAGCTAGCACAAGCGTTATGTGCAGGATTCGTTTGATGCCAAGCGTTCGTGCTTGCGACTGAATCCAATCCCAATTGAGATTTTCTCGCTTCAGGATCTGTGCAATGTCGCGGAGCCAGATCAGGCGTCCCCAAACATGTTTAGCGGCATGCATGGAAAGGATCAATAGCAAATCTTCGGGCGACGGCGTTTTCATAACGCGACCGGCAACCGTCACATTCCTGGAGCGCTCAAACAACGCCTGCATGTCGAAATTGACAGCGTAAAAACGCGGCTGCGGCGCCCACTGCAATTCCAGCAGATTCTTTCCCGCAGGACTGTCGAAGGTACACTCATATCCCGAAGCAATGTACTCCCGCTCGGCATCTGCCGGAATGAGTAAGCGCGGCGTATACCCAAGGTCGCGAACTGCCGTTCTGATGCGGACCACGTCATGTTGCCGAACGAATAGATCCAT
This sequence comes from Candidatus Deferrimicrobiaceae bacterium, assembly GCA_035654555.1. GTDB lineage: Bacteria > Acidobacteriota > Terriglobia > Terriglobales > Acidobacteriaceae > Sulfotelmatobacter. The sequence goes on from DASRWO010000128.1 coordinate 1,803, forward strand.
GTCGCCGCATTGACGCAGAGCGATGTCCCCGTAGTAAAGCTCTGACAGCACGATGCCCTTGTAAGGAATGACCTCGATGCCGAGTTGACCAACACAATCCAGGATTCGGATCAGTTCGCGGGTGAGAAAGAGGGATTTGTGAATGTTCCTCTCATAACCTTGGCGCAGCGATGCTGATATCGCTGCGGGAACCAGGCCAGTCAAGGGCTCCAGGCTTTGATACAGCAGCGAGGTAACGCCATGCTGATCTGCGAGGCGAAGAAGAAGATCCCAATGGATCGGTTCCTCTAAGAGAAGCCCAAGCCGATCAAGATGAGTACTCCCCGAATCGGGAGAAGTTGCTGCCAGTAAGACGTTCCATTCGGCATTGACGGAAGCAGTTGGCAGTTTCACGGATATCGTTGGCTGCGAGCCAAGCTATCTTAACAGGCATGTAACCGCTGCTATCTGAGTGCGGCGCTGGGATCACTTCCCCTTCCCGAACCTAAGGTTACCTTCGTCACATAGATTTGCTCTTTCTTATGCGCGGGCGGATCCTCCGTTCTGTCACACTAGCAAGTTGGTGGAGCCGAAGATGGAAATAGTGACACCGAAGACGATGCGCCGTAGCACGCGATTGCGCGTGCAGATCCCTCTGGTTGTCACCAGCATGGATCGAAGGCATCCGTTCTCCGCGCAGTGTACGGCATTGGTGGTAAGTCCGCAGGGCTGCGGGATTCGCGCCTCGCAAGCCTTGCCGCTCGAAACTCCGGTCCTCCTGGGTGATCTTCCGGGCGGTGGAAGCGCATCAGGACGCGTCGCAAATTGTCTGCCCCTGGGCAACGACGGGAAATCCTTCCTGATCGGAGTTTCGCTGTACAACGAGGGAAATGTATGGGGGCTTGCCGATCCGCCAGAGGATTGGAACTCTGTTCCCAAATCAACTGCATCCACTGGAGCGGAAGGCAAAGCGACAGCTAAGAGCAAGAATGTTTGGCCTTACAATGTGTTCTCCGGCCAGGGCGAGGCTCATCCCCGAAGAAAATAATGCCTCATGAAATACTTTAGCGTTCTTTTCGACAATGGTCGTGGTCGCCTTCCCGTTCTTTCGTAACCTGCCGTGGTGACTGACGTGGTGCCATAATTCAGCCACGATGTCGCAGACTCCGGAATCCACAGAACTTGAAATCTCCTCGGCGACCTCGCCGAGCCTTGCCCCGCGCCCGTTTCGCGTCAAGCTGCGTGGATCGATATTGGCGCTGATTCGCTTGCCAAACCGGCGTGAGTTGAGAGGCAAGCTGCATCAACTTTCCACGACTGGTGGACTCTTGAATGTCGAAAAGCCACTCGATGAAAAACTGCAAGTCGAGCTGATCTTTCAGTTGGGAGAGGCGACGATCCGGGAAAAAGCGGAAATGATGTTCCCCATGTGGGCTACGCAAGGATGGCTGCAGCCTTTCCGCTTCATTGAAGTCCCTGACGAGCGCACGAAAATCCTGGATACGAATCTTTTGCTGTTCGTTAAGCAAAGCCGGCAGTCAACATAACAGACCGAACTTTCGAAAATATAGAGAAAGCTTCCGACAACACGAGGGCAGCCGGGTTTT
>DASRWO010000129.1:0-2270 GCA_035654555.1 Candidatus Deferrimicrobiaceae bacterium
ACAAAGCGACGTTCTCACGCTCCCTCGCGAAGCTGTCCGCATGGATGACACGAAGCCTTACGTCTATCAAGTGGCGGATGGCGAACTGAAACGCCGCGATGTCGAGGTTTCGCTGCAAAATCTCACTCAAGTGGAGATCACCGCCGGACTTCCCGAGCATTCCCAGGTCGCTCTCTCCTCTGCCGACACCAAGCCCCTGACCGACGGCGCCCACGTGAAGGTGGTTGAGTAAGTCATGAAGTATCTTGTAGGAACCAATTTTCATTTCGGGGATATTTTTATTGAGCAACGAGGAGTCAGGGCGAGTCGCACTTTTTGCGGCACTTTTTGCGGCAACCTGATCGCCTATTTGCCTTGCGTTATCGTGGTACTGGCGCTGTTGGTACTTCCAGCTGCGGCCGATACGCCGGAGGATCTTCTCGCCGGCGGTCACGTCGACCAGGCGATGCGAGTTCTGGAGCAGAATATCCATAGTGCTCCGACGGCAGAAGACTATAACTTGCTCTGTCGTGCCGATTTCGAGCTTGACGATTGGGACGCTGGAATTCCCGCCTGCGAAAAAGCGGTCTCGCTCGCGCCCGAAAACGGGCTTTATCATCTCTGGCTTGGTCGAATCTATGGTGAGAAGGCGGATCATTCCGGGTTTCTGAAGGCGGCGGGGCTGGCAAAGAGAGTGCGCTCCGAGTTTGAGCGCGCGGTTGAGTTCGCCCCCAACAGTTGGGAAGCGCACACTGATCTCGCCGAATTTTATCTGGAAGCGCCGGGCATCGTCGGCGGCGGCGAGGACAAAGCTCTCGCGCAAGCCGACCTTCTCATGGCGATGAATCCCGCGATGGGGGATTGGGTGAGAGCCCGCATCGCGCAAAAGAAAAAAGACAATGCGGTTGCGGAAAAGGAATATCGGGCCGCGATCGATGACAGTCGCGGAGGGGCGCGAGCCTGGGTGAGTCTTGCCGGTTTCTACACACGCACCGGCCGCTTGGATGAGATGGAGCAGGCCCTGCATACCATGGAGTCACGTCCACTGGATCGGCCCGCTGCTCTCATGGACGCAGCCAGTATCTTACTTCGGAGCAGCCGCGATTACCCTTTGGCTATCCGCCTGGTGCGCCGCTATCTTGCTTCCGGCCCGGTTGAGGAATGGCCCGCCTTTAAGGCCCACTGCCTGCTTGGCGAGTTACTCGAGAAGCAAGGTGAGCGCGCCGCCGCCGCGGAACAGTATCGCGCGGCCTTGGCCATGGCCCATACTTTCGCCCCTGCTCAGAAGGGGTTACAGCACGTAGCGCGCTAGATGAGGGCACGCCAGCATTCAGCAACGCTGAGCGGTGGTGAGTAGAATCGTACCTGCGTTTATACTCAAAACCAATGAGTGATGTGGCGACAGGTTTACACTCGAAACCCTAAGCCAATGAAGATCTCGCTAATTGGAATGTGCCTGTGCTTCCAGGGCCAGCTCGACGAGATTTGTCCGCACTCGTTCTCCGACCTGCGCGCTCTTTAGCGTCGCCAGGAATTTCTTAGTGAAGTCCTGCTGCAGATGGAAATCGTGTGCTGCTTGCGACCTGTAAACCTCGTAGAAAAGAAATGTACTGGGATCGTCTTTTCGTGCCGTGACGTAGAACGCTTCCACGCCCGGCTCCGCCCGCACCAACGGCTGGTACTGGCGTACGGCCTCGACAAGCTCTGCGCGGCGCTGTTGCTGAATTTTTGCTTCGATCAGCATGATTACCTTTTCGTTTGTCATATTGGACCGCTCCTCTCGATCTTCATGGGCCGGCGTGTTCACCGCCAGCTCCGCCCACAGCACGTGCACCGCCCACGCGCTTGCGGTCATCAGCACTGCCACGGTCACGACCCGGATCGTTTTTCATGTGTGAATCCTTTAGTTAAAATATCACTCGACGCCTCCACCGTACTTATCCGCGTTAAGGCTGGACCCTTCGTGACTTAAACAACAATCGACGAAACTCAATGACTAAGGCCCTCCAACATCATTTGGCCGAATCTGCTGGCAGGTCGAAGCCGTAGCTTCTCAGCACATCATGGATTGCAGACGTCTTCACGAACACGAGGAATTGCTCTGCAACTTTCTTGTTTTTCGAGGAGCGAAGTATGACGCATGCCTGCTCGATGGGGGGATAGTCCATGGCCGGAACTTCGACGTAACGACCTTTGTCTCTCATATTCGGCGACAAAGCAAGGGACAGAGCCACTATCCCAACATCAGCCGCGCCAGAGACGACGAAGGAAGCGGTTTGCGAAATATTCTC
>DASRWO010000130.1:0-21056 GCA_035654555.1 Candidatus Deferrimicrobiaceae bacterium
CGCCTACGATACGTGGCTTGAGTTGAAAGGCACGGACGACAAAGGCCGGATTGTCTTTTGGAGCGGCATGGTCGAGGACAACGGCGAGGGTCCGGTCGAAAAAGGTGCGCACTTTTATCGCTCGTTACAGATCGACGGACATGGCAACCCTATCAACAAGCGCAACGCCTGGGCTACGCGCGCTGTCGTTTATGTGCGGCTTATTCCACCGGGAGCCGCGGACACAGTGCATTACCGTATGTCGATTCCGGAAAACGCTGGCAGCAAAATCACTCTGCATGCGCGGCTGTGCTATCGCAAATTTTCGTGGTTCAACACGCAGTTTGCTTTTGCGGGCAAACCCGATGAGAAATCGGGTCATCACGTCGCGCCCGACTACGACGACCGTCCTTTACTTTTCACCAAGTCGATCCAGGGCGTCTCTGCGAAGCAAGAAAAAATTCCCGATGTGCCCATCGTAACGGTGGCGGAAGATGAAGTGACGCTGCCGGTAGTCGCGCACAGCGCGCCCATGGCTGAGCCAAAAACGATCGCTCTCAAAGACGAATGGCAACGCTGGAACGATTACGGCATCGGCCTGTTTCTACAGGGCGACCTGAAGGGCGCGGCGGCTGCGTTCCAAAAAGTGACCGAGGCTGATCCAAACAATCCGGACGGCTGGGTGAATATTGGCCGCTGCGCCGTGCAGGAAGGCGACATGGAACGCGCCCGCACTGTGCTCGAGAAAGCTTTATCATTGTCTCCGAAGCTTGCACGGGCCAACTATTTCTACGCCCGCGTGCTGCGCTCGGACGGCAACTATGACGGAGCTGCTGCGCGCTTACGCATCGTTCTCAGTCAGTATCCGCGCGACCGTGTAGCGCTCAACGACCTGGGTCGCATTCTGTTTCTACAACGAAAATACCAGGAAGCTGTGAAGTCGCTTGAATCTGTTTTGTTGATCGATCCCGAAGACCTGCAGGCGCATTACAATTTGATGCTCTGCTACAACGGACTGGGGAACGAAAAGCTGGCGAAAGAGCATGAATCGCGCTACCTGCGCTTTAAGGCGGACGAGTCATCCCAGGCGATTACCGGCCCTTACCGCCAGTCGCATCCGGAAGACAACAATGAGCGGCAAGCCGTGCATGAACATGTCTCTGTCCCGCTCCCGGCGCTGGCGACGCACCATGTAGAGACAGCCGCCGCTGTCCGGCGAGGCAGAGCCCGGCTTGGTTCGACCAGCCCGTCCGGAGCCTCACGATGAGGTGCGTGTTTCGAAGACTTCTTTTTGTCTCTGTGTCTCTGTGGCTACTGGCTTGGCCGCCTGTAACGAGCCATGCCCAACAAATCCATTTCCGCGATGTCACGAAGCAAGCAGGAATTCAGTTCACTCATAACGACGGCGCATTTGGGAAAAGATGGCTCCCCGAAACCATGGGTCCAGGCTGCGCGTTCATTGATTACGACAACGATGGCTATCCCGACATTCTGCTGGTGAATGGCACGGATTTCGCTGGGCATGCCCATGCTGGACCAACTACGCCAAAGCTATATCACAACAATCGCAATGGAACCTTCAGCGATGTAACCCGGCAGGCCGGATTGGCTATCCCGATGTTCGGGATGGGAGTTGCCGTCGGTGATTATGACAATGACGGCTTCGACGATCTCTTCATCACCGCTCTCGGACAAAGCCATCTCTTCCACAACAATGGCAACGGAACATTCACTGACGTGACCAAAGCCGCAGGATTGTGGGGCCCAAGCGAGTTCTCTACAAGCGCCGCATGGGTGGATTACGACCGTGACGGCAAGCTCGATCTGGTCGTCGCAAACTACGTTCGCTGGAGCGAAGAAACCGACCTCTACTGTACGCTGGATGGCGTACACAAGTCGTACTGCACACCGGAATCGTACAAAGGCACATCGGTCCGTTTGTGGCACAACCTCGGCGGTGGAAAATTTGAAGATGCGACGCAAAAGGCAGGTTTCGGCGATCCAACTTCAAAAAGCCTCGGCATCACCGTTCTCGATTACAACAACGACGGATGGCCCGACATTCTGATCGCCAATGACACTCAGCCTAACAAACTCTATCTGAATAAAAGGGACGGTACATTCGAAGAGCGCGGCATTCCTGCCGGTATCGCTTTTAGCGAGGACGGTATCGCTCGCGCTGGAATGGGCGTGGATGCGGCTGACTATGATCGCAGCGGCCATCCTAGCGTCATCATCAGCAACTTCGCCAATCAGATGGTTTCGCTTTACCACAACGAAGGCAACGGTTTATTTGTGGACGAAGCTCCCCAGTCCGAAGTGGGCCGCGCCACTCTGGTCACGCTGGGTTTCGGATGTTTCTTTTTCGATTACGATAACGATGGCTGGCCCGACATCTTCGTTGCTGACGGCCATATCGAAGATCAGATCGAGCGCGTGCAGAAGCGAGTCAGCTATGCCGAACCTCCACATCTTTTCCGCAATCTGGGCGGCGGCAAATTTCAGGAAGTCACCGCGCAGATGGGGCCAGCGTTTGCCGCCCCAAGAGTGGCGAGGGGCGCGGCTTACGCCGATATTGACAACGATGGATATCTCGATGTACTGGTAACGACAAACGCAGGCCCGGCATATTTATTCCACAATGAGGGCGGGACAAATCACAGTCTGCGCCTCAAACTAGTGGGAACCAAATCGAATCGTGACGGAATCGGAGCGGTCGTACGTATGACATCCAACAACCTAAAAGACAGACAGTGGAAAATGTTGCGTTCCGGATCGAGCTATCTGTCGCAGAGCGAACTAGTGTTGACGTTTGGTGTGGGTGCCCAAACCGAAGCTGACAATGTCGAAATCCAATGGCCCAGTGGCCAGATCGATAAACTGTCGGACATCGCTGCCGGACAGACTGTCACCGTGCAGGAAGGGAAGGGAGTGATCGCAGCCCGCGCTTACGGGGCCGCAACGAAATCGAAGTGATGATTTAACTTATGCACGTCTCGGTACCTGTGTTTAAATCTGTGAGCAGATGATCCCGCGAATCTCGATCACTGTCGCAGGCGCGCTGCTGGCTGCCCTTGGCCTCTTCGCTACTGCGCCGCAAGGTCAACCCAAACCAAATCCAGTCGAAGCCGCGCGCCTGAACAATCTGGGCGCTGCTTATATGAACCAGCAGCTTTTCGAGAAAGCACTAAAGTCCTTCGAGCAAGCGGCCGATCTCGACCCCAAGCTCACGATCGCAAAGCTGAACGAAGGTATCGCGCTTCTGAATCTGCAAAAGATCGACGAAGCCAAGGCGCTGCTGGAAGATGCACTCAAGCAATATCCCGAAAATCCCTACGCGTGGTATAACCTCGGACTGTTTGCCAAGAATACGGGCGACGCTCAAGCCGCAATTGTCGCGTTTCGTCACGTAGTCGAGATCGATCCAAACGACGCTGACACATGGTATTTTCTCGGCACAGCATACGTACAAGCCAAACAGTTTCCGCAAGCCATCGATGCTTTCCAGCAAGCGTTGAAAATAAATCCGGTGCATGCTTCGGCCGAATTCGGATTGTCGCGTGCTTACCAGCAATCCGCCGATATCGACCACGCCCGCGAGCACCTGAAGAAATTCCAATACATTACGCAAAATAAAATCGGCGCGCCCATAAGCCTGGCCTATGGCGAGCAAGGGAAGTATTCGCGTGCGGTGGAGTCGCCCTTGGCGGTACTGAAGGCGCCGCCGCAGATTAAGGTGCGGTTTGTCGATGTGACAACGGAATCGGGCATTGTCTCTACACCGGCGCCTGAGGAATCAGGCATCGGTTCGGGAGCATGTTTTCTGGACTACGACGGCGATGGCAGGATTGACATTTTTCTGGCGAACAACGGCGCTCAAGGTGGAATGTCGCTCTACCACAATCTTGGTGGTGAAAAGTTTGAGGATGTTACGAGGAAGGCCGGACTTGACCCCACCGCGCATGGAATAGCCTGCACGGCCGGGGATTATGACAACGATGGCGCAACCGACCTAGCCGTAAGTCGAAATGAAGGGGCAACGCTACTCCACAATGAAAAGAATGGGACGTTCCGCGATGTAACCGTTGCGGCGGGCATCAAAAGAAGCGGTTTCGACAGTGGAATCACCTTTATCGATTACGATCACGACGGCGACCTCGACTTGTATGTTACGCAACCGAGTGGTCGATCGAACCAGTTTTCAGAGCCTTCAGCTCAACCGGTCGTGGTCACCTCGATGCAAGGAAAGAACAGCATGTGGCGCAATAACGGGAACGGCACGTTTACCGACGTTACAGGTGAGCTTGGCTTGTCCACGACTGGAAGGCTAGGGGTTGGAGCCGTGGGCTCGGATTACGACAATGATCGGGCCGTGGATCTTGTTGTCGCGGGCTCAGTGCCAGGAAGACCTCTTACAATTTTTCGGAACGCCAGGGAGGGGCCGTTTGTAAAGACCGCAATGGCATGGGAGGAAGGTCCCACGGCCAGGGGGGCCGATGCGATCGGTCTCGCTGCGCTCGACTTCGACCATGACGGATGGATGGACTTCGCTTTTTCTCTCGCAGGTTATCCCGGTCTCTGGCTCGGGCACAACCTCCGTGGAAAGACTTTCGAAAGAGGTCCTCTGCCGGAGACCAACTGGGTTCGCGCCTTCGGCGTCGCCGCGTTCGACTACGACAACGACGGCTGGGTCGACATAGTCGCGGTGGGCGAAACAAAAGAAGGAAAAGGTGAGGTCCGTCTCTTCCGCAATCTCGGTGCGGATGGTTTCAAGGACGTTACCGCCGACGTTGGTCTTGACAAGATTCAGCTCAAAGAACCGCGAGCCATCATCACTGGAGATTATGACAACGACGGCGCGACGGACTTGCTGATCACGCAGAATCACGGTCCGGCCGTTTTGTTGCGCAACGAAGGAGGCAATCAGAATCACTGGTTGCGCTTGTCGCTCAGGGGGCTTGCCGACAACAAGAGCGCGATCGGTACGAAAGTTGAAGTGTTCGCCGGAGGAAACCGGCAGAAATTTGAGATCGCCGGCTCGAATGGCTATCTGGGGCAGAACTCGCCTTATCTTACGGTAGGCCTCGGCGCCGCAAAAGAAGCGGACATTGTTCGCATGCTATGGCCCACGGGCGTCTTGCAAGACGAAATCAATGTTGCGGGTGACAAACAACAGAATTTCACCGAGATGGATCGCCGCGGCAGTTCTTGTCCGACACTATTTGTCTGGAATGGCGAACGCTATGAATTCGTCGCCGATATGCTGGGCGCGGGTGTTGTCGGACATTGGGTAGGTCCGAATCAGCACGATGTTCCGCGTCCCGTGGAATACATCAAGATCAATCGCAATACTATACGCGAGAAGGAACGAAAGCTAAGCTTTCGTTTCATGGAGCCGCTGGAGGAAGCGGTGTACCTCGATCAGGCACGCTTGATAGCAGTCGATCATCCCGCCAATCTTGATGTTTATCCGAACGAGTATTTCGCGTCGAATCCACCATATCCGGAATTCAAAGTAGTCGTGAGCCGCGATGCGCGTCCGCCTGCGGGTGCCCGGGATGAGCATGGCCACAATGTGTTGCCCGATCTGATGGCGCATCGTTACATCGGCGATTTCGCCTTAACGCAATTTCAAGGCTTCGCTAAGCCGCACAGTCTGGTCCTCGACCTCGGCGAACCTTATCACGGCGGTCCGTTGTGGCTGCTGCTGCATGGCGAAGTGGAATATTTTTCGGCGAACAGCATGTATGCCGCGTCGCAAGCGGGCGTACACGCCATTTCTCCTTATGTCGAAGCACTCGGCGCAAACGGCAAGTGGACGCGCGTAGTCGATGATATCGGCTTTCCCGCCGGTGGTCCGCGCACCATGACCGCTGATCTCAGCGGCAAACTGCCGGCCGGCACGCAGAAAATTCGCATCACCACCAATCTGCAAATTTATTGGGATAACATTTTGGTGAGTAGAACGCCGCAGGAATCTAAAAACAAACCTGAGAGTTTGCGCTTGACGGCGGTTCCTCTATCCCGCGCCAACCTTAACTACCGTGGATTTCCACTAAAGATCGAAGGCACACCGCCGGGGAATGTGCAATACACTTATGAGAACACCAGTGCGACCGGGCCGTACACGCGTCCGGCGGGAACCTACACTCGATATGGTGATGTGTTGCCGCTGCTGAGCTCGCTCGACGACAAGTTGGTCGTGTTTGGATCAGGCGATGAGGTGCGCCTTGATTTCGATCCGTCACGACTGCCTGCGCTGCCCCAAGGGTGGGTGCGTGATTATTTTTTCGCTGCCAATGGTTATGAGAAGGACATGGACTTCTACGCTGCGGAAGGCAACTTTGTAGCCCCACTCCCATTTATGAAAATGGGTGATTATCCATATTCTGTTGGCAAGTCATTCCCGCTCGACGACGCCCACGTAAACTATCTCCTGGAATACAACACGCGGCAGATGTCAGGGAATGAGCAGCGGGGGTATTGGTTCGACTACGGCCCTTCGAAATAGAGCTGAAATCTTTGATCGATATAAAATCGTTTTAATATTGACATTTTTGCCTTCCGCGTAATTCAATAGGCGGACCCATGGAAACAACCTCCGTTCCTCCTGTTTCATCCGCCCCACGCCTGCGCCGCACGCTCACGCTTTGGGATCTGATTCTTTACGGCGTAATCGTCATTCAGCCAGTTGCGCCGATGTCAGTGTTCGGCGTGCTCAGCAACCGCGGCCGCGGCCATGTGGTGACTACGATTCTCATCGCCATGATTGCCATGCTTTTCACCGCCATCAGCTATGGACGCATGGCGCGAGCTTATCCCAGCGCGGGCTCCGCCTTCACTTACGTTGGGCAGGAGATAAACCCAGCTCTCGGTTACGTGACGGGTTGGAGCATGGTGATGGATTATCTGTTGAATCCGATGATCTGCATTATCTGGATCAGCCAGCAGGCGCATGTTTTCGCGCCCGGTGTTTCCTATGCCGCATGGGCCGTTTTCTTCGCGCTGGTTTTTACCGGATTGAACGTCCAAGGCGTGAAGACTTCCGCGCGGGTAAACACCGCCCTGGCTGCGGGCATGGCAGTAGTGATCGCGATTTTTTTCGTAGCCGCAGCGCGTTATATTTTTGGCCATCCTCACGACGGAGCCGCATTCTTTACCAGGCCGTTTTACGATCCGGCGAGTTGGAACACCAAAGCAGTACTGGGTGGGACGTCGGTCGCAGTGCTTACTTATATTGGTTTCGACGGCATCTCAACTCTTTCGGAAGAAGCCGAGAATCCCCGGCGAAACATTTTGCTAGCTACGGTGCTGGTTTGTGTCGTGATCGGAATTTTGTCCGCGTTTCAAGTGTATGCGGCCCAGCTGATCTGGCCGGCTTCGGAGCCGTACCCCAACATGGATACGGCTTTCACGTTCGTGGCCGGCCGCGCGTGGGCGCCTCTGTTTGCGATTGTGGGATTCACGCTGGTGGTAGCCAACTTCGGTTCCGGCATGGGCGCACAGCTAGGTGCGGCGCGGCTGCTTTACGGCATGGGCCGCAGTAACGCTTTACCAAAATCTTTCTTCGGAGCAGTCGATGCAAAGAGAAGAGTGCCACGCAATAATGTTCTTTTCGTAGGCGTCCTCGCGTTGGCTGGCGCGTTTCTGCTTCCTGTGCTGGCCGGAGCCACCACAGGTTATGATCTAGGAGCCAATCTGCTCAATTTCGGCGCTCTGATTGCTTTCATGGGAGTCAACGCCGCGGCCTTCGTCCGCTACTATTTGCATGAAGAAGAGAAGAAGGCGGGCAATCTTCTTCCTCCGGTGCTGGGCTTCGTGATCTGTTTCTTTCTTTGGATTAGTCTGAGCTCGAAAGCTCTGGTCTTCGGAGCGATCTGGATGGCAGTGGGGATCGCGTTCGGGGCGTGGAAAACGAAAGGATTCCGCGGCAACCTGGTTGACTTCGAGTTACCTCCAGACGAAGCTTAGTAGGTTGGTTTTGTGCGAGAGAGGAAAGATTAAATGCTCGGTTCAACGAACATCGTTGCTTTCGTCCCTACGAAAGATCCGGGAAAGGCAAGAGCTTTTTATGAGGGCGTCCTGGGCCTGTGCTTTGTGAAGGATGATGGCTTCGCGCTGGTGATGAGTGCGAACGGAATCATGGTGCGAGTTTCGCAAGCCGAATTCACACCAGCTCAGTTCACGATTCTCGGATGGCAGGTGACGAACATCGAGAAGATGGCGGCGGAGCTGCAGGCGAAAGGCGTCCGGTTCGAAAGATTCAGCTTTTTCGAGCAGGATCAACTAGGAATCTGGACCGCGCCCACCGGCGATAAAGTGGCGTGGTTTAAGGATCCCGACGGCAATATTCTCTCAGTCTCTCAGCACGTCGCGTAAGTCTGATCGAAGACGTTGATAAGTCCCACCAGCCCTTTGCTATTACTTTACGGTGACGCTTACGTACGAGGTGTGAATGGGTTTGTACCCGTTATTCGGATTGATATCCATAATCGCCAGTTCGTAGCTTCCCGCCTTCGGCAAAGTAACTTTTTGATTGATAAATGCGCTGTTCACTCCCACGCCAGTCGGAGACTCGCCAAGCTTGACTCCGTGGGTGCTGTCCCAGACTTCAATGTGATCGACCAGCGGTGTTTTCGAGCCATCCTGCTCAAAGGCGTACGCGTTAATCGGCACAGTGGTAGTTGACCAGACTGAATTATTCGCGGGCGAGTTGATGTGCACTCCCGGGGTGGAAGACACGGTGAAGTTGACTTTGGTCTCGTGAAGCCGCTGCTCTGAGCTGTTCACATCCTGTACGGTCAGAGTGTAGTTGCCCGGCTCCAGTGAATACCATTGGCTGACGACGTTCCCCCTCGGCGAGTCTCCCAGTTTAGTGTCGCCGTTCCAAACTTCAATGTGGTCGATCCCTGAACTGGTTCGCTCCGCGCCCGCTTCAACGGCAAATGCGCTAAGGGGGAACAGAGTGCCCTGCGTGGAATTCTTCGCCGGAGTCTTCACGAAAACGCCATAAGTGGAAGACCTGGTGTAGCTCGTGACTTCCTTGTGAAGAGTTTTGTAAGATGGCGGGCCACCGATGTCCTGAATCGTCATTTGATGTGCGCCATTGCCGCTCACGGAGAACGCCTGATCGATCGTCTTGCTGAAAACATTTCCGAGTTTTGTCGCTTTGCCGTTGAAGGTGTCCCACACCTCCATATGATCCACCTGCGCGCTTAACTCCGAGGCTGCGGCGTTTACCAGCAGCGACGCGCCCTGGGTCGATCCATTTGCCGGCGAGTTAATCACCACACTGCCGGAGGTCGGAGAGAAGAAATCCGCCATGTCGGCTGCGCCGGCCGACCATCCCGGATAACTTTGAATTCCAAGCGCGTCCAGCATGGTGCGTAACGCGTTCTCGTGCTTGTAGGGAATCTCTGAAACTTGGCCAGCCTTCACATTCGGTCCGATAACGGCCGTAAATATCCTTCCCGCCTCGTCGCCATCGCCGTTATCAAAGGTCACAAGGAGCAATCCGCTTCCCCCGGCCTGAAAATCGGGTGTGTTAAGCATGGGCGTGAGATTGCTGTTCAAGAAGTCATCAGCGTTTGTGAGGGATGAGCAGCTATCGTGCAGATCCCAGCATCCGTCCGGCACAATAATCGCAAAGCGGGGCAGCGTTCCATTGGCCACATCAATGCCGAACTGCTCGAAATCCACAATGTTCCCCTGCGAACCCAGCGTATTGCTCAGAACTTCTTCATACCAGACCGCCGCGTTGTGCCGGGCGTAGTAGTTGGTGAACGGCGGCTGATTTGCCGACGTGAAATCGGGAACATTCACGTTGCCGCCGGCGTTGAGGTAATTCTGCGTGTAAACTTTCCACGAAATCGGCTGGTTATTCATCAGGCTAAAAATGTTTTCGTCCGTGATGGGATCTTTGGCGACTGTCGCTTCGCAACTGCTTTGCATGAAGCAATCATTCCCGTTGCAATAGAAGTTGTGACTTCCGGAGGGAAGGCTGCAAGCCGGAGCGTTCGAGCATGAGTAGTTGGATTCACAACTTCCCGACGCAAGATACAGATAGTCGAGCAACGAGCCGCTATGATCCGAGCTGTAGTTACTGGCATATCCGTATCGGTTTCCTTGTTTTACCAGCCAAGGCATTCCGCTGGGATAGACGGTACCAAACGAAGTGTTCTCGTCGATAACTAGAACCACGTGTTGTGCGAGTGGGACCACCTGCGCGGCGGCATCCGAGCACGTGCATGCCGCGATTACTGCTGTGGCGAGGCTGACACTAAGAATACAAACAGCGGAGTTGACGAAGTAGCTCTTTCGACGCATAGATTTCCTCTCGAATACTTCATGTCGGGTTGAACAGCACTGGCCAGTCGTGCCTTACCTTTCTTTTTTTGCGCAAAAAGGCGTCCTTGATTTCCCGGATGCCTTTCAGTTGGTAGATGGGAGCCGGCAGAGAAATTATCTGACAACCAAACAGAAAATAGTCACCCTGTCAATGTTCGACAAGATATCAGTAGTTTTAAGTCCGCCAGCTATAAATAAATAATGAACAGTTTGTTACACCACGGTGAAAGCGAAACCCATTGTTAAGCTTGGGTTAGAAGTTATTGAAGGATCCGAAGCGCGGCTTTCCCAAGATGGGATATGTGAATAATTTCGGCACTATTCCACATTCCAACCGCTGATCTCTACCACAGGCTTTGCTGTTCCCAATTCGCCAGTGTGATAGCTGGCCGTGACTTCACGTCTCTCGCCGGGCAGCAGGGAAATGTAATTGTCTTGCCAAACGACCGGCAGGATCTCTTCGCCCTTCTCGCCCTTGCTAAGTTTCAGCCTGATAAAGAAAGCTAGACTCTTACTGGGATTTTCGAGCGTCACGTGAGTGTAGGATTCCTCGCCCTTGCGTTCGCTACGATCGCTGACTTTAAGCTTTACCTTGGGAAGCTGCGCCAGGGCAGTGAAGTCAGCGTAGGAGTCAGTTGGAGTCATCCACCATGTTGATTTCGCCCAGTCAATCGTTTCGGGTTTCGTGGAAAGCCAGTAGAAGTTTGAGCCAACTAATTTGCCGGTTGAGTCTGTCACCCGCAGCACGACAAAATATACCGGGCTAAGACCGGAGATATCAGGCAACGTTAGAATCTTGGCCGTGCTGTCCGCGCCCGCGTCGAGCGAGTCTTCGTGGGAGAACTTCTCGGTCATATCCAGATTGTAAATCTTCGTCGTAAGCTTCAGCCCTTTGACATCTTGATACTGACTGCTGACCAACCAGATAGAGTGATCGTCGTAGCCGTAAATCGGGTGGAGCGCCTCCATGGCCCGTTTTGCACCGAAATAGCCACCGCCCGGACGCAGATAGTAGTCGTACAGATGCCAGATCATGGAAGGCCACGCATTGTTGAGCATCCACTGGATCACGCCGGTCGATTGATACTTGTTGCGGCTATACGCTTCGTACATCGCCCGCACGCCCTCGTAAGTTTGCAGTTGCGACTTGAAAGCAAAGTCTTCTACGCTATCCGACTTGCCATAACGATTGGCCAGCGCCGTGCTAAAGACGCTGATGGTTTTGAATTCTCCGCCGCCGGCGTGATAGTTCCACACATCGTCAATGGGCCACAGATGATCTTTTCCCACCATCGTGTGGATGCTTTCAATCGGCGGAACTGCAGGTCCCATGCTGGTTTCCGTGTTAAAGCCGTAAGCTCCGCCGCAGCCGCCGGGATTGCATTGTTTGCGATTCGCTTGACCCTGCAGACTATCCTTCTCCCAGTAGCTTGGGGCTACGTACTCGTAAGGCCCGGTCATTTTGACGCCACTATCACCTGTGACCGTGGTCGGCTTGCCGGTGGCGGAGGAAACGACGGGGTTCGGCCACAGCAACTGCTTTTCGATATCGAGATACATTTGCTCGACATCGGGCGGAGGCGGATTGTCGCTGCCGTTCAACCACATGATCAGGCTGGGATGGCTGCGCAGCCGATAGATTTGATCGCGAAGCGACTGTTGTGCGATTTCAAAATCCTGTGGCTTCCAGCGCGGCCAGCGCTCCCAGAAATCGCAGCAGCACCATCCGGCCATCACTAGAATTCCGTCATGGTCGGCGAGGTCGAAAAATTCCCGCGTCTCCAGCTTGCCTTCGAGGCGGACGGTGTTCAGGCCCATATCTTCCACGTAGCGGAATTCGTCGTGCAAGCGTCGCGAGTCTTCGCGCAGCATCATGTCAGGAGTCCAACCGCCGCCGCGAATGAGGATGTTCTTGCCGTTGATGTGGAAGGCTCGTCCGCCGCTCGCATTGACTTCGGAAGTGACTTCGCGAATCCCGAACTCGGTGTGCGAACGATCACTCACAGCGCCATCGATCTCGAACTCCATGGTAAGCGGATAGAGATCCGGCTTGCCCATCTGCGCCGGCCACCAAAGCCGCGGATTCGAGAAAACAAGCTGCGAGAATTGATCCGGCGTGAAGGTGACATCTTTCGATTCATTCGCCGCAAGTTCGACCTCCTGCTCGAATGCAACGTTTTCGATTTGCCCTTTCAACTTGCCTTTGACCCCGTGATTGCTGCCGTTCTTCACCTGCGCGGTAACCGTGAGCCGGGCGGAATTATCGTCCGGCAAGTTAAGCTTCGAAACCACCGTGGGATACCGCAAAGCAACCGGCCCACTAGTGGTGAGGTAAACCTCGCGCCACAGGCCCATGTTCTTGTCGGGAGGCGCGGGATTCCAGTCGACAAAAGTGATCGCGAGATCGTTTTCCGTCGGAGCGAAAACCTGCACCGCAAGAACGTTTTCTGCGCCTGGCTTCAGCGCATCGGTGACGTTGAGTTCATAAGTGCGCCAGGCCCCGGCGATGTCATTGGATGTGGCAATCTGCTTGCCGTTAAGCCACACGTTGGCGCGATAGTTGATTCCTTTCAAATTCAGCCATACGGTTTTTCCCTCGTAATCGGCCGGCGCGGCGAATTGTTTGCGATACCACCAGGACACCGCATACGGACTATCCGGCTGCATCGCGATATTAGAAAAATTTCCCCCGATCGGATAGCTCACACCCGCGAATTCGCGGAGGTTCGTGGCGAAGAATGGATCAGGTAGTGTCTTGTCCTTGACCAGAGCCGCAACTACCGTCGTGGGAACCGAGACGTTGTGCCAACCTTCAGGCACAAAACCAGTGCTTGATATGACCTCGCCTTTGGCTTCGATTTTGGCAGAGGATTGCAGCGCCCAATGCTCGCGGAGGATGAGTTTTCCCGCCGCCCCATCCTGCTCCGGCGATTTGGAGGCGGTGGGTACTTCGGCGAGAACGAGATGCGGAACTAGAAATAGAATTGCCAACAACTGCACCGGGGCTTGGTGCTGAAAACGTCTCCTGAAGGTCATGCTGCTCCTTGGGTGCCCGTTGCTTACGATATCCCTTTGCTGGATAAGCCGGGCACAAGATGGATAACACGTCTATTGATACGTTTCAATAGGACACTTTGGGCCATCATGAATGCAGACTTGAAAGGGCACTCGTTCCAGTCATGAGCAGCCGCTGCGTAGTTTATAATCATTCATTCCGCTGAAACTTCCGGAGTGACAACAAGATGATTCGATTTTTGCAAACTGAAGGACCGTTCAAGAAGATTGTGCTTAGCGGCCTGCTGCTGCTGATTTGCGCCGCCATGGTAATTGCGTTCGTTCCGGGTATTGGCAGCAACGATTCCTTGAGCAAGCCGGGTGTTGTCGCCAAAGTCGACGGTGAGGATATTACTGCTGAAGAAGTGCGCGAGACCGCTCGCGGCATGCTGCAGCAGCAGGGTGCCCAGTTGGGCGCCAATGCTTCTATCTTGCTTCCTTTCTTCGCGCAACGCGCTGCTGACCAATTGGTGGACCGCCAGGCATTGGTCGCCGAGGCACAGCATCTGGGGTTTAAAGCAACGCCGCAGGAAATCAAAGACGAACTGCAACACGGCCGCTATTCCGAGATTTTCTTTCCCGGCGGTAATTTCATTGGCCAGGCCGAATACGAGAACTTGCTGCAGCAGCACAATCTGACTCCCAGTCTTTTCGAAGACTCCGTAGGCAAAGAAATTCTCATCAGCAAATTGCAGGCGCTGATTACTGGCAGTGCGTCGGTCAGCGATGCCGCTATCCGGCAGGAGTTCGACAAGCAAAATACGAAGGTGAAGTTCGAATATGCCGTCTTGAACCAGAGTGACATCAAGAAGGGCCTCCATCCGACGGCTGAGGAACTCAAGGCTTTTTACGCCAGCCACCTGAAAAGTTACGCGAATTCAATTCCTGAACAGCGCAAAGTCAAGTACGCCATGATTGATCTGGGGAAGATCGCAAGCGGAGTGCAGGTTACGCAGGACGAATTGCAGGCTTATTACAACCAGCACCGCGATCAGTATCGCGTGCCGGAGCAGGCCAAAGTCAGCCACATTTTAATCAAGACCCCGTTGCCAGGACCCGACGGCAAGGTTGACGAAAAGGGCGTGGCCGAAGCCCAGAAGCGGGCGGACGACATCCTCAAGCAACTCAAGGCGGGCGCCAATTTCGAGGAACTGGCAAAGAAGTATTCCGAAGACCCGGGGAGCGCCAAAGAGGGCGGATCGCTAGGTTGGATTGGAAAAGGCCGTACCGTTCCGGAGTTTGAAAAAGCCGCATTCTCGCAACCGATTGGTAAAGTAGGGGATCTAGTTAAGAGTAGTTACGGCTTTCATATTATCCGCGTCGATGCTCGCCAGGACGCGCACATGAAAACGCTCGAGGAAGTAAACGACCAGATCGAGCCAATTCTTAAGCAACAAAAGGCCCAGGAAATCGCGCAGAAGCAAGCAGACGACTTGCTGCAGCAGGCCAAGACAAAGGGACTGGACGCTGCAGCCGCCGCCAAAGGCCTGCCGGTCGTGACCTCTGATTTCTTCGGCCGTAAAGACATGGTTCCGGGACTCGGACCTTCTCCACAATTCATGGACGCGGTGTTCACGACGGCGGAGAAATCGCCGCCGGAAACGGCTCCAACTACGCAAGGTTTCGCGGTGTTTGATCTGCTGGCAGTGAAGCCGCAGTCGACGCCGACGTTTGACGAGATTCGTTCCCGTGTGGAAGAGGAATTCAAGAACGAGCGCTCGAACGTACTATTGTCACAAAAGACTCAGGAACTCTCCGACCGAGCCAAAGCGGAACATGATCTGAAGAAGGCGGCGAAGGAACTGGGCGCCGCAGTAAAGACAAGTGAGTTTGTTGCGCCCGATGGTCAGGTTCCGGATATTGGGTCGATGACCGGCCAGGCTGCTGTGGCCTTTAACATGAAGCCGGGCGATATCAGCGGTCCGATCACCAACGGAGCCAACGGAGTTGTGATTGATGTCACCAACGTGCAAGCTCCCTCAGAAGCCGACTTTGCTGCCAAGCGCGACCAGATCCGCGATACTCTCCTGCAGAGCAAGGAGCAGGAGCTCTTTGGATTGTTCGTGACCAGCCTGCGCGAGCAGATGGAGAAGTCGGGCAAAATCAAGATTAACCAGGAAGAATTGAAAGCGCTGACCCGTTCGGAAAGCGAGCCTGGACTTTAACGAACTGGACTCTAACGAGTCTGGCTGTGACTTAGCGATCGAGTTGCATGTCATTTCCACGCGCTGCAGGCATCCTGTTGCATCCCACGTCGTTGCCTTCACCCGGCGGCATCGGTGACTTTGGTCCTGCGGCTTATCAATTCGTCGACTGGCTCGCGGCTTCATGCCAGGGGCTGTGGCAGGCTTTACCGCTTGGTCCGCTGGGCTACGGGAATTCGCCTTACTCTTCCATCTCTGCATTTGCCGGCAACCCTCTGCTGATCAGCTTGGAACGCCTTGCCAGCCGCGGCTGGATCGATCCCAGAAAAATCTCTCACATTGCGGCGGAAGCCGGTCCGGTTTCGTATGACCAAATTTTCGCCGCCAAGATGCCATTGCTTTTTGAAGCCGGACGCGGTTTTATCGCCTCCGCACCAACTGGCGCGCGCGAACGCTTTGAGCGCTTCCGCTCAGAGAATGCCTGGTGGCTGGAGGATTTCGTTTTGTTCGATGCACTGCGCGCAAAATACAAGCTGGCAAGCTGGAATGAATGGCCAGCCGGATTGGCGCGCCGTGAAGGTGGCGCTTTGGAGCGGGCGCGCAAGGAATTGGCAGACGATCTGAAGATCCGCAGCGCGCTGCAGTTCGCCTTCTACGAGCAATGGCGTGCCTTGCGCCGTTATTGCTCGGAGCGCAAGATTCGCGTGGTGGGAGACGTCGCCATTTTTGTTAACTACGATAGCGCCGATGTCTGGATTCACCGCGATCTTTTTCGCCTGAATGAGAATCTCGAGTCCGAAGTAGTTTCTGGCGTGCCCCCCGATTTTTTCAGCAAAACAGGCCAACGCTGGGGCAATCCTCTTTATCGCTGGGACGTGATGAAGGAACGAGGATATCCGTGGTGGATTCAGCGCCTGCGTTGGGCAACGCAGAACTCAGACTACATCCGGCTCGATCACTTCCGTGGCTTTGACCAGTTCTGGGAGATTCCGGCAAGTGACCCAACTGCAATCAACGGCCGGTGGGTGGATGGTCCGCGGGACGATTTATTTCATAAGCTGCGCGACGCTCTGGGAGGGCTGCCATTCTTCGCGGAAGATCTCGGTTATATCACTCCCGAAGTGCATGCCTTGCGTGAGCGTTTGCAAATTCCCGGGATGGCCGTACTTCAGTTTGGTTTTGGCGACGAGGGCGCACACATGTATTTGC
The DNA here is from genome assembly GCA_035654555.1 of Candidatus Deferrimicrobiaceae bacterium. GTDB lineage: Bacteria > Acidobacteriota > Terriglobia > Terriglobales > Acidobacteriaceae > Sulfotelmatobacter. The sequence goes on from DASRWO010000130.1 coordinate 16,734, forward strand.
CGCATCGTGCCGTTGGCAAGGTTATTTATACCGGAACGCACGACAACGATACGACGGCAGGCTGGTTCCGATCCGGCGCATCCGATCATGAGCGCCGCAATGCGGAATGCTATCTCGGACGCAGCGAAGATGGAATTCATTGGGCATTTATCCGCGCGGCGCTGAATTCGGTCGCCGATCTTGCACTGATTCCTCTGCAAGATGTGCTCGGTTTGGGAAGTGAAGCTCGCATGAACACTCCCAGTCTCGATGGCGGAAACTGGAAGTGGCGGTTTACGCTCGAACAACTCACGCCTGAATTGACCGCTAAACTTGCCCAACTTGCTGCGATAACGGATCGGTTACCCCAGCCATTTCTGATCCCGCCGGACGAAGACTTCTCGGCATAAATGGCGCTAAAACTCGAGTCCTTAACAATCGGCTGTTAATAAACTGTAACAAGCCTCTCACAGCTTTGCGCCGTGCCTCAGATCGTGTATAGAAGTTACGGAGAGTTTTTCTTTGGCGAGCGAACCCATTATCGATGCGCGTGCGATTGAGAAGTCCTATCCACAACCAGATGGAACGCGCATTCAGGTCGTAGGATTGACCGACTTTGCCATCGAGCCGGGAAAAATTGTCGCACTGTTGGGTGCATCAGGCTGTGGCAAGTCAACTCTGCTGAGGATTTTAAGCGGTCTATCCCAGCCTTCGTCGGGGGCGCTTTTCTGGCATGGCAAGCCACTGAACGGTCAAGCGCCGAACGTCGCGATTGTCTTCCAGAGCTTCGCCCTGTTTCCCTGGCTTACGGTTCTGGAAAATGTAGAAGCTCCGCTGGAAGCGCGCGGCGTCGCTGCAGTCGAGCGCCGCAAGCGGGCGCTGCGCATGTTGGATACGGTGGGACTCGATGGCTTCGAGACGGCGTACCCCAAGGAACTTTCCGGCGGCATGAAGCAGCGCGTCGGCTTCGCGCGGGCGTTGGTCGTCGAACCAGAAGTGCTGTTCATGGATGAACCATTTTCCGCACTCGACGTGCTTACGGCGGAAAATCTCCGCGGTGAATTGCTGGAGCTGTGGCTGAACAAAAAGATGCCCACCAGCGCTATTTTCATCGTGACGCACAACATCGAGGAAGCTGTGATGCTGGCGGATCGCATCGTGGTTTTGGGCAGAAACCCGGCCCGCATCCGCTCGGATTTCAACGTGCGGCTGGCGCATCCTCGCGATCGCAAGTCGGGACGTTTTGTGGAGTTGGTCGATTATATTTACAAGATCATGACCGAGCCGGATGTAGAACATGCTCTGCCCGATCCGGAGAGCACCGGTGAAATCGTAGTGCCGCCCGGGGGCCTTAAACGTGGACAAGCTCTGGTGCGAACGACGAAGTATCAGATGCTGCCGCACGCACGCGTGGGCGGAATTGCAGGTTTGCTCGAACTCCTGCACGATCGCGGCGGACGCGAAGACCTGTTCCGGCTGAGCGAGGAATTGGTGATGGACGTCGAGGACTTGCTGCCGATTCTTGAAGCTTGCGTGCTGCTGGGTTTCGCCTGGCTAAAGGAGGGCGACGTCCAACTTTCGCCGCAGGGGGCGGCCTTCGCGGACGCCGACATTCAAATGCGGAAAGTTTTATTCCGGCAGGCCGCCTTGGAGCATGTCACCATCTTGAAGCAGATTGACAGCATTCTGAGGCGAAAGTCGGATCACTCCATTGCCGACGAGTTTTTTCACGATATTCTCGACGAGCATTTCTCCGAAGACGAAGTGCAGCGCCAGTTGGATACAGCGATGAACTGGGGCCGTTACGCGGAGATTTTCGACTATGACCGCGAGAGTGGAAAGTTGACCCAGACCGAAGTTGTGCATAGCGAAGCCGCAGAAAACATTCTTGAGAATCACAATCCTGCTCCCACACCCAAGACCTGATCGAAGTTCCAGATGAGATCCTTAAGAACGCCGCATGAAAAGAAGCACCACATTCAGAGGATTCTCGGCCTACCGCTTATGGTCGCAACTGCCGAGCATCGAAGCCTCGCACCTGCCTGACGTGATCATGTTCGCGGCGGCCATCGCCTTGTTTTATGGAGTGGCCACCGTGGGGCGCGACTGGTTCGGCCCCTTTACTCCATCGATAGAAATTTCGCGCAGTCCCTGGGCGTTGCCCGCCTACGCGGGTTATTCGCTCCTGCGTATCACCATCGCCTACGGCTTGAGCCTTGGCTTCGCGCTAACTTACGGCTATGTGGCTGCCTACAACCAGCGGGCTGAGCGTTTCATGATTCCGTTATTGGACGTGCTTCAATCCATTCCCGTACTCGCTTTTCTTCCTCCTGTAATGCTCGCCATGGTCGCGCTTTTTCCCGGACGGCAAGTGGGCGTGGAGTTCGGAGCGATCCTGCTCATTTTCACTGGACAAGTCTGGAATATGGCCTTCAGTTTTTATGCTTCGTTGAAGAGCATTCCCAAAGAGATGAGGGAGACGGCGGCGATCTACCGCTTCAGCCGCTGGCAGCGCTTCACGCAGATGGAATTGCCTTTCTCGGCGATTGGCCTGGTGTGGAACTCCATGATGTCGGTAGCCGGGGGATGGTTCGCGCTGATGGTATGCGAAATGTTTGTATTGGGCCCGCGCGATTTTCGCTTGCCAGGATTAGGTTCCTATCTGCAAACCGCCGCCAGCGCCGGCGACACCGCTTCGATGATCTGGGGCGTCGCCACGATGGTTGCGCTGATCGTACTGCTCGACCAGTTGGTATGGAGGCCGGTTATTGCCTGGGCGGAGAAATTTAAAGTGGAGCAGGTAGAGAGCACAAATGCTCCGCGATCCTGGATGCTTAATTTCCTGCAACATTCTACGGGTCTTTCCAGAATCAGACAGATGACTTTGCGACCGTTGAGCGAGCGCCTGCTTCTACATTTCGCGCGAAAGCACTCGGAAGAACAAACACCGGAACCCGCGGGCCTGTGGAGGGAATGGCTGGTTCGCGCACTCGCCGTGCTGGCGCTGGTTGGAATTGGCTACGGTGTGGTGCGGGTTACGATTATTCTCACCGGCTTGCAGAAGGCTGAACTCCACGAGGCCGCCTTAGGATTGGGCGCCACTTTCTTGCGAGTGAATCTTGCTTTGTTTCTCGCCGCGCTATGGACGATTCCAGCAGGCGTGGCGATCGGCTTCAATCCTCGATTCGCCCGCATCGCGCAGCCAATGGCACAGATCGCCGCTTCGGTGCCGGCTACCGCGCTGCTGCCAGTAATCCTGTTGGTTTTGATCCGAATCGGTGGCGGACTCGGAATCGCATCCATTGTCGTGCTGTTACTGGGGACGCAATGGTATGTGCTGTTCAACGTAATCGCCGGAGCAATGGCAATTCCAACCGATCTGAAAGAATGCTGTTCCGTCTTCCAGGTACGAGGCATCGAGCGCTGGAAGAAGCTGATCCTTCCTGGAATTTTTCCTTACCTCGTAACCGGAATGGTGACGGCCTCCGGAGGGGCATGGAATGCGACCATCGTGGCTGAATACTTCCATTTCAAGGGACACATCTATACCACTACCGGCCTTGGCGCCACCATAAGCCAAGCCACCGATGCCGGCGATTTCAAGATGCTGATTGCGGCTACCATCCTGATGGCAGCCACGGTCGTGACCATGAACCGGCTCGTCTGGCGCAAGCTCTTTGCTTTGGCGGAAACGCGTTTCCGGGTGGAAACGTAGGCAGAAGAGTTCCGCGCGATTTTCCCGCTGATTACTTTCGAGGTTCGTTCCAGAAGCATTTCATCACCTTTTAACTACCAGTTCATGCTGCTGCAACGCGCCAGGACTATTCCTTTAACATGCCGTCCAATCAACTGCATGAGGAAGGAACGCGCGCGGAAGTTTTATCGAACGTCTCCGGCTTTCCCGGCATTCCATCGTTGGCAGAGAAGCTTCTTCCCCTGGAAAAGGTGCGGGCTCTCTATGAACGCGTGCAACGATTTCCCGATGGGTTTGGGTTTGAGAATCTGTTGGCCGAGATGCGAGTGGAGTTGCGCGTGGACGCAATGGACTCGGCAAGAATTCCGGCGGCTGGTCCGGTCGTGGTTGTCGCGAACCATCCCTTTGGAGTGCTGGATGGAGCGATGCTGGCGGCGTTGCTGATGCGTGTTCGTCCCGATGTAAAGGTGTTAACCAATTACTTACTGCGGGATGTGCCCGAACTCGCGCGTCACTGCATCTTCGTGAATCCATTTCAGAGCGACCGCGCCCTTCAGCACCCCCGCAGCATCGATATGAATCGTCGAGCCGTGCGAGAGTCGTTAACCTGGTTGCGAAGTGGTGGAATGCTGGCCGTTTTTCCGGCGGGA
>DASRWO010000131.1:0-9987 GCA_035654555.1 Candidatus Deferrimicrobiaceae bacterium
CCGGCGAGACGTCCAACTGCATCCATTTTCTGCGCCTGTAGTAGCTGCGCTTCGAGATTCAACCGCTTCGTAAGATCGCGACCGTTGGAGACAAAGTGAGTGATGGCGCCAGCGGCATCGCGGATAGCGCTGATGCTCTCATCGATATAGTACAGTTCGCCGTTCTTCTTCCGGTTCACCAGGATGTTGTGGTAGATGTTGCCGACACTAATGGTTTCCCACAACTCGCGATAGATCGCGGGCGCTTGCTGGCCAGAGGTCAGAATGCCGGGAGTCTTGCCAATGGCTTCCGCTGAAGAATATCCGGTCAGCGATTCGAAAGCAGGGTTCACATACTCGATAATCCCATCACTGTTCGTGATCATGATTGAGTCGGCGGATTGTTCGACCGCGCACGAAAGCTTGCGTAAGGAAGCTTCCGCGAAATTCCGCTGCTGCTGGGCGGAGTGAAGATTCAGCGTGCACCGAATCGTACGCAGAAGATTGGCTCCGGTGAGTTGTGTTTTCTCCAGGCAATCCGAGGCGCCGGCGTGAATAAGTTCGGCAACCGCTTTCTCATCCGCCTGGTCGGTCAGCACGATGAAAGGGACGGTTCGTCCCATCTGCAAAAACTCCGCAAGCAGTTTCGTCGCGGCGGCATCTCCGGTACCATGTTCGAAGAGGACCAGGCCGTAGTGGCCTCGCTGCAACATGGTTTTCGCTTCTTCGAGCGAGCCGGCGTGATCGAGTTCCGCAGGCATAGCGCGCCGGTTCCGCTCCAGAATTTCCCGAATAAGAAAAAAATCCTCCTCCTGATTTCCTACCAGCAAAACCGGCAAGAGTGAGCTTGAGAACGCGAGTTGGGTTGCGCTGGACATGCAGAAGACTTGTTTACACTCTTAACATCGGAAACTCTTCCTCTCGCATGGGCCCTCGAAGCGGGTTGGAGACGAATACGGCAGAACGGAAGTCTCGATTTGGGCGCCAGCCCGGTTTGGGATAGGTTTTCTCTTATCCGCTCAGAGTGGTGGCCATCTGTTTGTTCCAATTGTTCGTTGGCGGTTAACCAACGCTGAGCGTGTGCGTCTAATGAGCAGGGCTGGCTTTGATGGTGATCGGTTGTCCTGGGGGAGCTCGGGTGGAACAACACAGCATCTTCTTACGTATCTTCTGAAGAGGCCGCCTGTATCCGAGTGACGAACGCGCCTGCGTCTGAGGGTGGTGCGGAGCCGTAGAATTTTGGAGGGGTTATGGAAAGTCAGCCACACGCGATCAAGACCTCGATTGGTACCGGAAATAGCCATGTGCTGGAGGTTGTGCGGGAGGCTCATGAAGAGCTGCGTCACCTGTTGCAGCAGCGAGCAGAAGTGATGCGCCGCATTGGAACCATTAAACAGACGATTGCTGGCCTTGCTAACCTATACGGTGATGATGTGTTGAGCGAAGAACTGCTGGAGCTGATCGATCGAAAGAGCAGTGGGCGTCAATCGGGCTTTACCAAAGCGTGCCGTATGATTTTAATGGACGCGAATCGCTCCTTGAGCGCCCGCGGAGTATGTGACCGGATTCAGGACAAGATGCCCCTGATGCTGGCGCGGCACAAAGATCCCATGGCCTCGGTCACCACAGTGCTGAATCGATTGGTTGCCTATGGCGAGGCCAAGGCTGTGGTTCTCGAAAATGGCCGCCGTGCCTGGCAATGGATCGCTGACTCTGAGCCCGCGCCGGCCCGCATGGCGGTTGTGCCAGTTGCTCACTGATTCGGGGCATTAATTGGTGCTAGCCCGGCGGCAACAGCATCCCTTTCTCCAGATGCCGGGTAACGTGTGCGTACGAGGCTGCGTGCGGATCATGCGTAACCATCACGATTGTTTTGTGAAAGTCCTCGTTTAACCGCTTCAGGATTTCCAAAACTTCCGTAGCGGAGTGACTGTCTAAGTCGCCGGTGGGCTCGTCGGCCAGTAGGAGTGTTGGATCGCTGACAATTGCCCGCGCGATCGCTACTCGCTGCTCCTGTCCGCCGGAAAGCTGCTTCGGCAAGTGATTGACGCGTTCTTCCAGTCCCACGAGCTTCAACGCAGTCATCACGTGCTCGCGTCTCTGTTTCGGATTTAGCTTGGTCAGCAGCAATGGTAGTTCGACGTTTTCAAAGGCCGTGAGTACGGGGATCAGGTTAAACGTCTGGAACACGTACCCGATGTGCTCGTTGCGCCAGTGCGCAGCCTGCGAATCGTTGAAGCGGAAAATATTCTGATTCTGCACCAGCAGTTCGCCCGACGTCGGCCGGTCGATGGCCGCAATCATATTGAGTAGCGTAGTCTTACCGGAGCCGGAGGGTCCCATCAGCGCCATGAATTCGCCTGTGGCAATGTCGATGGAAACGTCGTCGAGAGCCTTCACTTCGAACGCTTCGCGTCTGAAAACTTTACTGACGTTACGTGCCTGAACCACTTTCGTTCCGGTTGCGACTCTGGTTTCAGCAACTGTGCTCATCAAATTATCCCTTCACCTTGATTGTGTCGCCGTCTTTTAAGTCCTGCGGCGCTTTCGTGATCACGCTCTCACCGCCTACCAACCCATCCACAAGAAATCCGTCTGTCCGCTGGCTCAACACTTGAACTTCACGCATGCGCGCTTTGCCATCGAAAGCCAGAAACACCACTTTCTTGCCGTCGTGATCGCGCAAGGCTCCAGCCGGCACAAACGCTCCAGCATGTTGCGCATTTACAGTTTTGGGTGCATCAGCCAGAAATTTCACCGTGGCATTCATCTCCGGCCGCAGAAAAACATCTGGATACTTGGCCGGATTCAACACCTGCACTTTTACCTGTACGGTAGCTTTTTGCCGATTAGCCTCGGGAGAAATCTGCGCAATTTCGCCATCGTAAGTCTTGTCGGGATAGGTGTCGGTGGTGACGATGCCTTTCTGCTTGGGACCAAGCCGCGCGAAGTCGGCTTGTGCGATGTCGAGCTCGACCTGAAGATCGTTCAAATCAGCCAGCGACACAACAGATCCTTGCGGACCACCGGCCGCGGCGCTGGCAAACTGCGCGGTGATGAGTTCCCCTTTTTCGGCTGTGCGATCCAGAATCGTGCCCGTCACCGGCGCGCGAATTACCGTGGCGTCAAGTTGTGACTTGGCGTAATCGGCGAGGCCTTGTGCCTGAGCCACAGATCCCCGCGCGCGGGCGATTTCTTCCGCCCGGGGGCCGATCTTCATCAGCTGAAAAGCTTTATCCAGCGAATTGACTTTCTGTTGATCCGAATCAAACTTTGCCGTCGCGTCATCCAGCGACTGGCGCGAAACTACACCCGCCGACGAAAGTTCCTTGGTGCGGTCCAGGGTTAACTTATCATTCACTAAAGTAGCGCGAGCTTCATCGAGGTTGTGTTGTGTCTCTTGAATCTCTTCCGGACGCGATCCGTGCTCCAGTTCTTCCAGATAGGCGCGAGCGTTGTCCAATGCGCCTTTTGCCTGCTCGTAGGAAGCGCGAAATTCCTCATCCTCCAATCGAACCAGCACTTGTCCTTCTTTAACCTTGTCGCCCTTTTCCACGCCGATCCAGGCCAGGCGCCCGGTGACCTTGGAGTTCACATTGATCGTGTGATGAGCCACGATATAACCTGTTGCCGAAAGCACGGTTCCACCGACCTCGCTACTCTGCGCCGATGCCCGCACCACTTCCACTTCAGGGACGTCGCGGGCCAGCAAACGGTAGGCCAGGACGGACAGGCTCAACACAGCTACGACCACGATTCCGATCACAATGTAGCGGCGAGCCCAAGTGGGAGGTTCCCCATGGCTCGCTCCCCGCTCTGAGCGGTCGATGCGCAAGCTTTGCAAGTCTTCGTGTTTTGCGTCAATCGGCATAATTAGGAATACGAATTATTTGCCAGTCTAGTTTCGTAAAAAGCTAACCTCGCAAAGCGGTCAAAATATTCTGGCGCGCAGCGTGCCACGCCGGGAACAGCCCGCCAAACAATCCCATGGCCAGCGCGAAGATGATTGCATACATCGCAACCTGCCAGGTGATTTGCAGACTAAATACCACTTCGCTGAATGTCACTGCATTCGAGGTCCCGGTCTGCATTCCATTGAAAGGCAGCATCAGCAGAATTCCCGCTAAGGCTCCCAACATAGCCAGCAATAACGATTCGAAGACAAACGAAGTCAAAATCGCCGGGCGGGAAAATCCCAGCACTCGCAGCGTTGCAATCTCGCGCCCGCGATAGGCCACAGCTGCGTACATGGTATTCATCGCCGCGAAACTGGAACCAATCGCCATGATGATCGCGACCACGATGCCAATGTATTTGATGGGCGCTCCCGAACTGGTTTGCTTGGCGTAATAGTCGGTCTCGAGAACTCCTTCCAGTTTCAGGCGTTGATCGTCGCTAACGCGATTCTTCAGGGCATCGGCGGCAACGGGATCGGTGGCACGCAGGTAGGCCGAGGAATATCCGCCTTGGCGATCGAAATCCGACGCCATCTGATTCACATCGCACCAAATCTCGGATTCATACGCCGAACCGCCGGCGTCAAACACACCCACAACTTTCCAGGCGCCCTTACCGAACTCCATGGTGTCGCCAATGTTCGCGTGGGAAAACCGAGAGCGAATGGATTTACTCACCACAACTTCACGCTGCCCGGTGTGAAACCAGCGTCCCTCAATCAACTTGGCACTGGGGCGAAGTTCCAAGCCATCGGGCATCATGCCGCGTACGGTGACATTCACCTCGCCGGTTCCGTCTTTGCGTGGAAGTACGATGACCACGACCCATTCGCCGGAAACCATGGGCTCGCCGTGACTATCTTTTGCGATGCCGGGAAGAACTTTCAATGTGGGAAACAAAGCCGCGTCAAAACCTCCCGAGAGTTCCGCCTCCGAACCCTTTCGCAGCACCAGCACGTTCTCAGGATTGCCGCTCGACACAAAAGCCTTCTGTAAGCCGGCCAGCAGCGCCATCAAAAAAATCGCAGTGGTCACGGTGAGCGCAATACCCAGCGCAGTCATGACGGTCAGCCCCTTGCGGAGTTTCAAATTCCGGACGTTATAACTGATCGGTATTGCCATAAGTTCTTCTCAGTTCAGCCAAGTCAGTTCAGCCAATGTGACGTAAGCCCTCCACGATATTTGTACGCGACGCATTGTATGCCGGCAGACAGCCACTGACGAATCCCACGGTTGCGGCCACCAGCAAGGACGCCAACATGGTTGGAACGGTGACTCTCATGCCGGCCGGAACTCCGATGGCTACGGGCGAGTGGGTCAACCAGCGTATCAGCAAGGTCGCCCCGAGAACTCCAAGCGCTCCGCCGGCCATTGACAAGGCGATCGCCTCGCCCACGAACATCGAGAGTACACGCGGGCGAGTGAATCCGAGCGTTTTGAGTACAGCAACTTCACGCGTTCGTGCGCGAATCGACATTGCCATGGTATTGCCGGAGACCAGCAGAATCGCAAAAACCACTGCGCCGCAGATGCCGAGAATAAACGCTTTCACATTTCCCAAAGACGATACGAAGGAGAGCTGGAAAGCCTGCTGGCTCTCGGTCTTGGTTCGTTGGGGTGCATTGCGAAACATTTCATCAATTGCTTTGGAAACCGGTGCCACGTCGCTGGGCGACGCTACCTCGGTCAGATACCACCCCGCTTGTCCCTTGAACCAGTCGACCGATTCTTCCAAATATTTGGTATTGAAAATCAACGAGCGAACGGGCGGATCGATGGTATAGATCGCGCGAATCGTAACCTCAGGATGCACCGGGAAATACGGACTCTGCAGGGTTAAGTGGTCGCCGATTTTCCAGCCGAATTTCTTGGCTAGCTCTATGTCTACCATGGCTCCGGTGCGGTCGCGCTGCCAGGCGAACAATTGATCCGGTGGAACGATCTTGTCGGCCGCGACCTTAGGATATTCGTCCGGGTCGGTGACCACCTGGGCGAACGAGTTCGTGGAGCGGTCGTCCTTGTAAACGTTTCCGAAATAAGTCATCGGCACTACAGCGACAACGCCGGGCACAGTTCGAATCTTGTCGCGGTAATACGCCGGCAGAAAAAATGCGAGGGAGACGCGATCCCGGGTAATGATGCGCTTCACGGAATCGGGAGGACCCTGGTCAATGTAAAACGTGCGCCAGATCGACATCATCAGCGTTAGCAGGAGCAAAGAAAAGCTGATGCTCAGCATAGTCAGCAAGCTGCGCCGCTTATTGCGAAACGTATTGCGCACGACAAAACTGCTGAGCGTCATGATCTCAACCCGACTTCAACCGATGTGGCGCAAACCGTCCACGATGTTTACCTTCGAAGCGTGGTAGGAAGGGAACAGTGAGCTTACAAGCCCGACCAGTCCGGAGACGAACAAAGCCAGCACCCACATGCCAGGCGTCACCTTCATGTTGTAAAAACTAAAGAACTGCGGCGAGTGAGTTACCGTGTAAATCAGTAAGTACGCCAAACCCACACCGATGACTCCGCCCGCCAAAGCCAGCGCCACGGCTTCACTAACGAACAGGCCCAGAACGCTCTCGCGAGTAAAGCCCAAAGTCTTAAGCACGGCCACTTCTCGCGTCCGCTCGCGGATTGACATTGCCATGGTGTTCGCGGAGACCAGAAGCGTTGCAAATACAACCGCGGAACAAATCATCAGGATGAAAGCCTTTACGTTGCCGAGCATAGCGACAAATTCCAAACCGAATGCTTTCTCGCTTTCCGATTTCGTGGGCTGAGGTGAGTTGCGAAACATATCGTCCACGGTGCTCGCGATCCGGCTCACATCGCCGGGCGAAGCCGCCAGAATGCTGAAGGTACCGGCCTGCCCTTTGAAAAAAGAAACGGCCTCTTCCACATATTTCGTGTTGAAGTAGACGGCCTTATTATCGGGAGAAGAATGGAAAATTCCCCGAACGTACAGCTCAAGGTCAACCGGATAAATGGTGCCTTGCAGAACGATCCGGTCCCCCAGCTTCCATCCATATTTTTTCGCCAGCGTGTCGTCGACGATCACGCCCTGACGATCGCGCAGCCATGCGGTTTGTTGATCGCCAGGCATTTGAATATCCCGGAAGACTTTGAAGAACTCTTCGGGGTCGGTGCCAAATTGCGCGAAAAAGTTTTCCGGTTTCTGGTCTTTGTAAATTCCTCCGAACCAGGAAACCGGTACTACTGCCACAACGCCCGGGATAGCGCGAATTTTCTCCCGATAGTATCCCGGCAGACTGAACGTCAAAGAAACGCGATGCCGCACCACCAACCTTTCGGCTGACTCTGCACTGCCCTCGTCGAGATAAAAAGCCCGCCAGATAGTCATCATGAGCGTCAGCAACAGTAAAGAAAAAGCGATGCTCAGCACGGTCAGAATGCTGCGCCGCTTGTTGCGGAAGGCGTTCTTGGTGACAAATCGGGTCAAAGTCATATTTCGAAACCTGGTTGAACCCCGAGGAAGCCGCGGCGTGCCGGACTGCGGAGAAGCTTAGTCCAAGCAGGCCTCAACAATAAACGAGTGTTCACTCTCCCACAACTCCCTTTCAATCGGGAAATCTGACGGAGCCTTGGCCATTCCGCGCAGACCTAATCATTCCTCCGCCCGAAGCCACTCGCCAGTAGAGATCGTCATACCCGCGGGCTGACAAATGTCACACCCATTTCTTAACGATTAAACGTTTCTGTGAGCAAAAGGTCACGCAGAGAGCGGGACTTATTCTTGCTGTCGCAACCAATAATCAACCGAGGCAATGTGTCCCCCTTTTTCAGTACTTTGGTAACTCTATATTTTATCTATGCACCCTGAAATCAAGCGTTTAGGGCGATTGCAAAAAATCGTCATAAATTCGTCATAGATTTCCGAGAACTCAGTATTAAACCACAGGAGAAAAAACAATGAGCATTAACGTCACGATTCGTCGGCGTCACAGCGAAGGTTGCCCACAGGAAAATGTTCCGGACGCACCTCGATGTGGATGCCGGATTCAAGCGCAATTCACACTCAACGGAAAACAAAAACAGGTATCGCTCAAGACTCGCATCTGGGGCGAAGCCAAGGAAAAAAGGGATGAACTACAGGAGCAACTTGAGGGGAAAAAAACCGTCACGACTGGCAATGCAGCGATACGTGTGAGTGCATCTGTGGCCTGCCCATGGAGGGGCATGATCACAGCGATTGTCCTGTGGAGCTTCGTGCCTGCCCCGAGGAACATCCGGCAGATGAGGGACTGCCCGAAGCGGTGGTCGAGATCATGTTCCCCGCTGACTGGCGGCATGAGGCTCAGCTGCATTGCAGGTGCGGGTGCTCTGAGATCAACCTCGGCAAAGTAGTCGGCTGGTGCCTCCACTGCGATCACGTCTACGCAGAATATAAGCCAGCGATTCAGAGCCAGCACTTAGCCTACCATTGTCCCGGAGTCCCTTCTGAACTCAAACGTTCGTAGCAGCTATGGAACTCAGCCACCGTTGGAGCGTAAAGTTGTTGGGCTATGAAGAACCCAGCCATTGCTCAGCTTTCGCAGAGGCGGATACTGTCAGTACAGACGTACGCGAGGGTTGCGGGAGTGTTGCTCCTGCTCACGTTCTTTGCAGGCGGCTTTGGTGAGGTGTACGTCCCATCGAAGCTCATCATCGCCAATGAGGCTGCAGCCACGGCGGAGAACCTCAAGTCCTCCGAATTCATGTTCCGTCTGGGTTTCGCCGCGTACCTAGTGGAGGCGTGTTGTGACGTGACGTTAGCGCTAATTTTTTACGTACTGCTGAAGCCGGCCCATAGGTATGTTTCGCTTCTCGCCGCATTTTTCGGCCTCATGGGCACCGCCACATTTGCTGCTGCCGAGTTGTTTTACTTTGCGCCAACACTCGTCTTGAAAAGCGGTGGTTATCTAAGGAGCTTCTCGCCCGATCAACTGAATGCGTTCGCGCTGATGTCACTCAACTTGTTTGGATTGGGCGCGGTGATATTCACCGTCTTCTATGGCATGGGTTGGGTACTGCGTGGCTATCTCATGTTTCGGTCGGATTATTTTCCGAAGTTTCTCGGCGTTCTGATGACCGCGGGTGGGTTAGGATTTATTAGTAGTAATTTCGTGCTGGCGCTCGCGCCGGGGTATCGATCTGGTTGGCTTGTGCTATTGATGTTGCCGGGGATGTTGCTATTGACCGTGTGGCTGCTCGTTAAGGGTGTCGACCTTCCGAAATGGGAGGAGAAAACGGCGGGCAACAGCCTATAGTGTCGTGCGCTAGTTGACGTGGAATCCCGGCGCTCATTGACCAGCAGTTAAAACGTGGAATCGACTCTTGGAGAGGCTTTCTATGGGGTTTGCCATGGGCTTCGACGCAAAAGCACAACATCGTGCGCCTGACTCTAGAAGGCCGGGTGGCAGATGCGATTCTGTTGGACGCCTACGCAACAATTGCAACCTATGTGGCGTCCCGTACACAGTGTCGCGGTATTGTTGACTTCTCGAAGGTGACAGAGCTTGATGTTTCTAGCAGCGCTGTAAGACGATTGGCATCGAGTCCGCCCGCAATGCCCGGATATATGCGGGTCTTTGTCGCTCCGCAAGACCTAATAAGCTAGGTCACAGTCGTGTCGTTGCTTTCTGCGGGTCTTACGCAACCAGAGATGACGTTCGCTCGCCGTGCTCTTTCGCCGGAGCAAGTGCCAACAATCCCACTACAACCAAAACAATTTCAGCGCCCGTTCTCGCCACATAGTGTGTCCTCCTGCTGAAGGATGAACGAATGCAATACGAAATTTGAACTGTTTGTCCTAGTACAAAATGGAAGGCAAGTAAGCGCCAGCGGGCTCGTTGTAAAGCCCGATGGTCATCAGAGTCATCGGCTGAACAACTCGAAGCCCGTTCTCAAGGCACCAGCGGAACAGCCCCGCGTTGCGTGTCGGCACGAGAATCCCCGGACCTTGGAACTCCGGCGCTGAGCCAATCAGTGCTTGCAAGTCCTGATTGCTCTCACCCGCCGCATGTCCGAAATAGGCGACGGATGATGCGTACGC
>DASRWO010000132.1:0-28868 GCA_035654555.1 Candidatus Deferrimicrobiaceae bacterium
AGCAGGTGCTCAACTTGCTGGTCCAGGGATGCAGCAATAAGGAAATCGCCGGCCAGTTAAGCATCAGTCCACGTACAGTGAAGCAGCATCTGCGAACGCTCTTTCTTCGGGCGGGAATCCGCGACGGGCGCAAGCGAGTGAAGCTGGCGATTGCAGCTTTCGAGAATCGAGAGGTGATTCAATGATGCCGCGAGAGCGTCTGACGACCAAGGAAATTCAAGTGGCCGATCTGGTCTGGCAGGGGCTTACGAACCGTGAAATAGGCAAACTCCTAGGCACCACGGAGCAGGTGATTAAGAATCATTTGCGAAGTACCTTCGACAAGCTGGGGGTCTGGAGCCGCCTAGAGTTAGCTATGTACGTCGCCAGCCATGGTGGAAAGAACTGGCTCGGAGAAGATCGTCCGGCTTTCACCGGGGGGCGGGCAGCAGTGGGTTAGCACCTGATCTGACCACCTTGCGGGCCGACGATGACTGCCATATGGCGAAGCGCCCGGGGCTGTTTTCTGCAAAACCTTTCTTCTACTTCGTCGGGCGGAAAAGGACGACCTCGTAACCTATTGAAAAAAATAGCTCGCCGACTCCTGTGGTCGGCCTCTAAATTGCATTGGCACTTTCGACCCTAAGCGAAACGCAAGAAATTGGCGGGGTTTTTAATTCCAGGCGCGATGGCATGGCATATAAAGAGATTTTCTGGATGGCTTGCGATTCTACGGAGCAGCTGCGGGCTGAATACGGCCCTTTTCATACCCGGGATGAGGCCGAGGTGGAGGCCCAAAAGCTAGGATTCAGCTATCTGTTGCGTTATGAGCATCTGCTGGATGAAAACGAAGAGATCCAGGAAGTTCGCTGCATCTTTTTGGAATTGCCTGGCGCCAGTGTGGGCGTCCCTTCGACCATCAGCCTGCACACTCGTTGCGCCACCTGTGGGGCTTCCGCAAGCCACGATAACAGCTGGCGAGCCGAAGTGTGGGCGGATATCCACGAGTTCGAACACTCCCGCCATCGCGTGCGGCTCTTTGAACACGCCCGGGGTAAGGGTCTGAAGGAAATCAGCGGCTGGCGCGCATAGCCTGACCGCAAGGCTCCTCAGGCAGGCGTAGACAATTCACTGGCCGCGGCTCGATCCACAAACCATATCAGCTTGCCCTCCGTCGGCTTGACCAGTTTCGAGGGAAATTTCTCGCCGGGGGCTTTCCCCTCCAAAACCTCACGCAAAGCTGGTGCTTTATCGGTTCCGCTTACCAGGAACATCACCTCCCGCGCCGCGTTCAGAAGCGGCAGGGTAAATGTGATCCGGAAGGTTTTGAATTTCTCCACCCAGTTAGCCACCACCAGGTGCGCCTTCTCCTGTAACGCGGCGGTCTCCGGAAACAACGAGGCACAGTGCCCGTCCGGCCCCATGCCCAGCAGGATCAGGTCGAAGCGGGGAAATTCTCCCGGCTCCACGGCAAAAATTTTTTGTAATGTCTGTTCGTAGGCTGCGGCCACCGTGGAAGCATCCGGAATCTCGGTAGGGACACGAAAAATATTGCCCGCCGGCACCGGAACCTTCGACAGGATGGTCTCCTGCGCCATGCGGTAATTGCTTTCTGCGTCAGTGGGAGGAACATGGCGTTCGTCGCTCCAGAAGAAGAATATTTTCTCCCACGGGAGACCGGCGCTGGCATTGGCTGCGATCAGATTGTAGAGACTCTTCGGAGTCGAACCTCCAGAAAGCGCAATCGTAAAGCGCCCGCGTTTCCCGATCGCACCGGTAGCGGCCCGTATCACTTCCTCCGCCGCAGCTTGAAAAAGATCCTGTGGGGTGGTTAGCCTGCGAACCTCGACAGAGGCGGTCACGACGCGCCTGCCAGAACTGGGTTAGATTTCGTCGCCGCGCATCGCGCCGCGCCCAGTAAGCCGGCCTTATCGTTGGTGATAACCTGCACTGGAATGCCCTCCAGAAGCGGGCGCAATCTGCCCTTTTCCAGAAAAGCCTTCATAAAAGTCGGTCCTATGAGCTTGGGAAGAATCTTGGGCGAGATTCCCCCGCCGAGAAAAATCCCTCCCGTCGCCATCGTTTTCAGGGCTAGGTTTCCCGCTTCCGCACCATAAACCGATATCCAGAGATCGAGCGCAGCTACAGCCAAAGGATTGTTCCCGGCCAGCGCGGCATGGGAAATCGCAGCCGCTGCACTTCCTCCGGCAATTTGCGCGGCAAATCCCGAAGGTTCCTCACTGCAACCTTTGTTGCGTAGAAATTCATAGACATTCACCAGCCCAGGCCCGGAGAGAACGCGCTCGTAACTTACATGGCCATGGCGAACCGCCAGGAAGCGCAAGAGTTCGATCTGCAAATCGCCTTGCGGTGCGAAGTCCGCGTGCCCGCCCTCGCAGGCAAAAACCTGATGCTGAGTTCCATCCCAGAACAACCCAGCCTCGCCCAAACCAGTTCCCGGTGCGATCACCGCTTGATTGCCGATTGCCAGGCTCACCTGGTTCAAAGGAGTGAGGTCTTGCGGGTTGAGCGCGCCGATGCCCCACGCACTGGCTTCGAGGTCGTTGATCAAAAGAGTGGCGGGAAGTTGGATTTGTTGCGCCAATCGGGCTTGCTCGATAACCCAGGGCAGATTTGAGGTCTCCACTCGGCCATTGTGTACGGGTCCGGCGATTCCAAAGCAGGCGGCCTCAGGCCGGGCGTTCGTTTCCTCAAGAAATTTGGAGACGATCTCTCCCAATTCGTTGTACTCAGAGCTGGGATATACATGCTCCGAGATCAGACGCAGATTGCCATTCTGAGTTTGAAAATAGGCGAGACGAGCGTTGGTTCCTCCAATATCGCCGGCCAGGATCATTTCTCGAAGTTCCTCCAGCGCCGGCCATCGCGCTCCAATAATTCGTCAGCTTCTTTCGGCCCCCATGTCCCGGCTGCATAGTTCGGAAAGTTGCGCGGCGGCAGAGCCTTCCAAAGATCCAGCACCGGATTCACCACGGACCAGCCCGCCTCCACCATGTCGGCGCGCTGAAACAGCGTCTGGTCACCGATCATACAGTCGTGCAGCAGGCGTTCATAACCCGTGCTGGGCTGCTTTCCGAAGTATTGCTGATACTCGAAATTCATGTCCACGGTTCCCAAACGCATCACCGGGCCCGGCACCTTAGCGGCGAACTGCAGGGAAATTCCTTCTTCCGGTTGGATGTGCAATACCAACTGGTTGGGCATGAGATGTTCCACAGAAGTATCACGGAACAACACGAACGGAGCGCGCCGGAACTGGATCACGATATGAGTATTGCGGGCCGGCATGCGTTTTCCCGTGCGAAGATAAAAAGGAACGTCGGCCCATCGCCAGTTATCGATCAGCAGTTTCATGGCAACGTAAGTCTCGGTCCGTGAATCCGGAGGAACGTCCTTCTCGGCGCGGTAAGCGGGAACCCGTTTTCCATCGATGATTCCTTCTCCGTACTGACCACGCACCCCCCGGGTCAGAACTTCCTCATCACTCATGGGCTGGATCGCGTGCAATATTTTTGCCTGCTCATCGCGCACCGCATTCGCGTCGAACGAAATCGGCGGCTCCATCGTCGTCAGGCTGATCAACTGCATGATGTGGTTGGGCACCATGTCGCGTAGCGAACCAGCGTGGTCGAAGTAGCTGCCTCGACCCTCCACGCCCACAGTTTCCGCCACGGATATTTGCACGTGATCGATATAACGCCGGTTCCACACCGGCTCGAAGATTCCGTTGGCGAAACGGAACGCCATAATGTTTTGAACGGTTTCTTTGCCCAGATAATGATCAATGCGGTAGATCTGCTTCTCGTCGGCGACTTTGAGGATTTGCTGATTCAGGACCTTCGCCGATTCCAGATCGTGGCCGAAGGGTTTTTCGATAATGATTCGGCGCCAGTGGCCTTCGTTTTGATCCAACAGTGCATTCGCCGCAAGTTTCTCCACGATCGGCCCGAAGTAACTTGGAGCCGTCGCCAGGTAATAGAAAACGTTTTGATGAGTGGAGTGCTCGAGATCGATCTTAGCCAGATGTTCCTTGATCTTGGGGAAAACTTTGTCGTCGTTGAAGTCACCGGCAAAGTAATAGAAGCGGCGCGAGAAGCTTTCCCAGAGGGAGTCTTCCACGCAGTCGCCGCAATACTGCTTCACATCTTCCAATATCCGCTTACGAAAATCCTCATCCGACATCTGCGCCCGGGCTACGCCCAACACCGCGAACTCCTGCGATAACAGGTCGGCGCGAGCGAGGTTGTAAAGCGCGGGAATCAACATGCGGGCGGTTAGATCGCCGGCAGCGCCGAAGATCACCATCACACAAGGATCACCCTGTTTGCCGATGCGCGGCGTTGCCGCTGTAGGTTTTTCCGCCAATTGAGCCGTCATAAGGTCCTCAAACTTGTGTTCGCGGCGTCATGCCGTCTTTATTAGTATTCGTCGCAGCGCCACCCGCACCTTCCCCAGCTTCCACGTGCCCACCGAACTTCTGCCGCATGGCGGAAAGCATTTTCTCGGCAAAGGTATGCTCTTGCCGCGATCGGAAACGCACATATAGCGCAGCCGTCAACACATCCGCCGGCACCGCTTCTTCAACGGCCGCTTGGATCGTCCACCGCCCCTCGCCGGAATCCTGCACGTAGCCTTCGTATTCGGAGAGGGTCGGATTTTCGGTTAAAGCCATCGCCGTCAGATCCAGCAGCCACGAACTGACGACGCTACCCCTGCGCCAAACCTCAGCAATGTCGGGCAGATTCAGATCGTAACGAATATTTTCCGGCAATTCCTTGCTGGTGGCGTTCTTGAAGATGTCGAAGCCCTCGGCATAGGCCTGCATCAGTCCATATTCGATGCCGTTGTGCACCATCTTCACAAAATGCCCGGAACCCGAAGGACCGCAGTGGACGTAACCCTCCTCCGCAGTGCCGCCAAGTTTTTCTCGGCCCGGCGTGCGCGGAATATCGCCTTTCCCCGGCGCCAGCGTTTTGAAGATGGGATCGAGCCGCTTCACCGCTTCGTCCGGTCCTCCGATCATCATGCAATAACCGCGATCGATACCCCAGACACCGCCACTGGTTCCGACATCCACGTAATGGATGCCCTTTCCTTTCAGTTCACCGGCACGACGCACATCATCCTTGAAATAGGAATTGCCGCCATCGATGATGACATCGCCGGCTCGCATGTGCTGCGCGAGCTTCTGCACCGTCTGCTCGGTGGCAGCACCCGATGGCACCATGACCCATACCGCGCGCGGCGGAGTGAGCTTTGCTGCCAGGTCTTCCAGTGAGGACGATCCGCCCGCACCCTCCCCCGCAAGTTTCTTGACTGCTTCCGCACTCAGATCCGAAACCACAAGGTTATGTCCGCCGCGCATCAGGCGTCGAGTCATGTTCGAGCCCATGCGACCCAGACCCACCATACCTAGCTGCATACCTGGGCTCCTTGATTGCTGCCCGATTTGCTGGAAACAATGAAGAATGTATTGACGATATTGATTTTGCTTTCGAAGGCTTTTATCTGCGCTGGGTCGGCGGAATCGAGAACGTGACGATCGGGCGACTGCCATTCTCCGATGGCTGTTTTTAGCGAAGCGGCAAAAGATTCAGGCAGCGAAGATTTCAGCCGGCTCAAGCAGACTTTCCTTTTTGCTGAATGCTTTTTTCCACCGCTTCCAGCAATGTATGGAATGCATCAGCAAACAGTTTCACTCCATCCGTGGTCAGTTTGCTGGTCGCCTCTTTGATCAAAATGCCAGCCTGTTCCAGGTCGTTCATCACTTTCTGCGCACCGGGCACGTCCTCGCTAAGGCTGTTACGCACTCGACCGTGATCGCGAAATGCATCCACCGTTGCCGGAGGCATCGTATCCACAGTGTTCGGTCCAATCAGTTCTTCAACGTACATTACGTCACGATAAGCAGGATTCTTTGTGCTGGTACTGGCCCACAGTACGCGCTGTGTCTGCGCCCCCTTGGACGCCAACGCCTCCCACCGCGTACCGCTGAATATCTTCTGGTAACGCTGGTAGGTCAGCTTTCCATTGGCGATTGCAACTTTGCCCAGCAAGCTCTTCAACAGCGTCTGTTGCTGCGCATCTTTGCTGCTCTTCAGTTTGTCTTCGATCATCGAATCGACCAGCGTGTCGATGCGGCTGATGAAGAAACTCGCGACTCCGGCCATTTTTTTCACATTGCCGCCCCGCTTCGCCAGATCCTCGAGCCCGGCAACATAAGCCTCCGCGACTTTCTCGTACACTTCCTGCGCGAACAATAAAGTGACATTGACGTTGATGCCTTCGCTGATCAACTGGCGAATCGCCGGCAGACCTTCCGCCGTGCCGGGCACTTTGATCATCACATTTTCGCGATTCACCGTCTTCCATAATCGGCGGCCTTCCTCGATCGTCTCCTGTGTTTTGTTGGCGAGCAACGGAGAAACTTCCAGGCTCACGTATCCATCGCGAAACTTTGAACTCTCGTACACCGGCCTGAGAATATCCGCGGCGTCCTGAATGTCGCGAATTGCGATCTGCTCATACCGCGAGGTCGCGTTCAGATCA
This sequence comes from Candidatus Deferrimicrobiaceae bacterium, assembly GCA_035654555.1. Classification (GTDB taxonomy): domain Bacteria; phylum Acidobacteriota; class Terriglobia; order Terriglobales; family Acidobacteriaceae; genus Sulfotelmatobacter. The sequence continues at coordinate 6,550 of DASRWO010000132.1, forward strand.
GGTCGCGAGGCCAGCGATTTCAAAATGTCATCGTATAAGTGACTGTCGGCGATGGCCTTTTCAAAAATCGATGGATTCGAGGTCATCCCCCGCAAGCCATCTTCATCGATCATCGTTTTCAGTTTCCCGCTTGTGATCAAGTCGCGCCGGATGTAGTCGAGCCACATAGACTGCCCGTATTCGAGCAAGGCTTTGAGAGGATTCGTAACTTTCGCGTTTTCCACAACTTCAGTGGACTGCATTATGATCTCTCCTTGAAGTGACGGCGGACGTCCGTTGTTCGATAAAACTTCTCAGAATCAAAACTGCGGCGGAAGCGGGAAATAGATCGCAGCTACTTTTCCGCGATGGCTTTGCGCGCCGCCGCAACGACCGCTTCTGTGGTAAAGCCAAAAAACTTTAGCAAATCCTTCAATGGCGCCGAAGCACCGAAACGATGCATACCGATCATTTGTCCCTTCAACCCGACATAGTGCTCCCAGCCAAAAGTAGCCCCCATCTCCACCGAAACTCGCGCGGTGACGGACGGCGGAAGAACACTCTCTTTGTAAGCCGCATCTTGCCGGTCGAAAATTTTCCACACAGGCATACTTACCACTCGCGCGTTAATGCCCTCAGCTTTAAGTTTTTCATAGGCCTCGACGCATAAAGAAAGTTCGCTGCCCGTTCCGATAAGAATCACATCAGGTTTGTCACCGGGAGCATCGGCCAAGACATAACCGCCCTTTGCCGTACCCGAGGCTGCGGCATACTTCGTGCGGTCTAGAGTTGGCAGATTTTGCCGTGTCAGCACCAGCGCGACCGGTTGGTGTTGCAACTGCGCGATAATCTTCCACGCTTCCGTTACTTCATTCGCATCTCCCGGACGCAGCACGATCAAATTCGGCATCGCTCGCAGGGATGCCAGTTGCTCAATCGGCTGATGCGTCGGCCCATCCTCGCCAAGTCCAATGGAGTCGTGCGTGAAGATGAAAATCGACGGAATTTCCATGAGCGCGGACAGCCGGATGCTGGCCCGCATGTAGTCGCTAAAATTAAAGAACGTTGCACCGAATGCCCGGATTCCCGAAACCACGAGACCGTTCACACTCGCACCCATTGCATGCTCGCGGATTCCGAAATGGAGGTTGCGCCCAGTGTAACTGCCCGCCTCAAAATCGCCGGCGCCTTCAAACTTCAAAGCGGTCTTGTTCGAAGTCGCTAAGTCGGCCGAGCCGCCGATCAGCCAGGGAATATTCTGTGCCAACACATTCAGAACTTTTCCAGAACTCTCGCGCGTTGCCATCCCCTTCGGATCGGCGGGAAATGTAGGCAGATTCTTGTCCCAAGCATCAGGAAGCTCGCGGCGTTGCATGCGATGTAGCTGGTCCGCCAACTCAGGATATCTTTCTTTGTAGCCCGAAAAAAGCTTAGTCCACTGAGCGCGTAATTCGCGTCCGCGCTTTCCAACTCCGTCCTGAAAGTGTTCGCGTACGCCTTCCGGCACCAGAAATTTTGCATCTTCGGGCCAGCCGTAGAACTTCTTTACCAGCCTTACTTCTTCTTCGCCCAGCGGCTCTCCATGAGCCTCATTCGTGTCTTGCTTGTGCGGCGATCCATAACCAATATGACTGTCGACGATGATCAGCGTCGGGCGATCTTTTGTGTCCAGGAAAACTTTAAAGGCTCGCGCCAGCATCTCCAGATTGTTGGCATCAGCGACCCGCGTCACATTCCATTGGTATCCGATGAATCGCGTTGCTACATCTTCACTGAAGGACCAACTTGCAGGCCCGTCCAGCGTGACGTGGTTGTTATCGTAGATCCAACAAAGATTCGAGAGCTTCAGGTGCCCCGCCAAAGATGCGGCTTCGCCAGCAACGCCTTCCATCAGATCGCCATCGGAGCATATGGCGTACACATTGAAATCAAAAATTTCGAAGTCCGGCCGGTTGAAATTCGCCGCCAGCCATTTGCTGGCAATCGCCATTCCAAGACTATTTCCCACGCCCTGGCCGAGCGGACCCGTAGTGGTCTCGACCCCGGAGGTGATGTGCGATTCAGGATGTCCCGGCGTCCGGCTGCCGAGTTGCCGGAAACGCTTGATCTCTTCCATTGGAACCGCGAGCTCTTTGAGGACTTGATTGTTCTCGTCCACTTCGCGCACGCCCGTGAGGTAAAGTATGGCGTAAAGCAACATGGAGGCGTGGCCATCCGATAAGACAAAACGATCGCGGTTCAACCAGGTGGGGTCCGTCGGATCGTATCGCAGAAATTCCTGCCACAAGCAATAAGCCACCGGCGCGAAACCCATCGGAGCGCCGGGGTGTCCGCTGTTGGCTTGCTGAACCGCGTCGATCGCCAAGGTGCGGATCGTGTTAATGGATAACGTATCTAGTTGCTTCCCGGTCACCACCGCCTGTTCACTGGCTACCATAGCGATGCGAACTCCTCTCTATGCTGATCTGTTCTATTCCGCTGGTTATTGTTGTTAGAGTTCCGAGGACAGCAAAGGGTTTCAGATACGCTCTGAGTGTATCAATTTCGATGGGAACAATGTCGGCTGCTCTGTGAAAAACGGAAAGAACGGGGAGAACCTTAGGAGCCCTACTGGCAAAGAATTAAGCTATTTCAGCAACTGCAGGTAGCTGCTTTCACTGGTCGAAGCTCGCGCGGTTTCCTGAACATATTTGAGAAACTGCCTGAGATTTTCTTTTTCGACAGCATCCATGCCCCCGAAGCGGATGCGCACTCCCGCAGCTGGAGCGCTGCGAGTGACCACGCCATTCAGGGCTAAACCTTTCACCCAGATCTTGCCGCTGGCCACCCAAAGTCCAATTTCGACCTTGGATCCTCCGCTGACTTGAGCCGCGGTTTCTACCTGGCAGCCGCCCATGCCAGTGTTGGAGAGGTTCCCCCAGATGGGAGCGCCAGCTCCATTCACCCTCAGTTCCACCGCTACAAAACACCTGATTCTGGGATGGCGTCGGCGATCTTGTGCCCAGTTTGCACTGAAAAGATCGGGCTCAAACGGTGGTACGGCCGATGCCGCCGCCGGCAATGTCTGTTGACTCGCTGCTGTCTCTCGCGCAGAAGCCGCCGGCTCCCGCGAAGCTTGTTTGATTTCGCGCATGGCGGCCAGCAGGGACTGCTCTCGCTTCTCAGGCGGGGCGTCGCGGTAAATCTGTAGCAGCCTTCCCAGGTTGCGGGCCAGGTCCGGATCCGCCAGTAACCCTGTCCAGTCTGTTGCTGCCGTACTCGACTTTGAATCACTCATAAGGTTCTTTTGAGATATTCGTGGCGGACCACGTTGGAGAATCAGCCGCGCTGGAAAACTGGCGCGTTGATGAACCACCCGCGTGTTCAGGTTGAACCACGCGTCACCGCTCGACAAGATTACCTAAGTCATCCGAAGCGCATCTACCGCGGTTCGAAGGAGACCTCGACAACTCCGGTAGTTTCTTCTGACGAGGGCGCAAACTTCGACTTAAGAACAGCCTCTTTGGCGGAGTCAGGCAGCACCGGATTCCTCCTAACGATCTTCGCAGACTTAACACTGCCGTTGGGACAAACCACCACTTCCACCTTGACCGTTCCGCCGATATTCATGTGCTTTGCGAGCTCCGGATAAACTGGGGCTACCTTAATTTATTATTTTCCAGTTCAGCGCGCCGCGCGTTTGCGCCGTAACAAGCGTTGCCGTAGCGGCACACACTACGATTGCAACGAACCAAATGTGAGTGCGGCCCATAGCTCTCGCTCTATGACGAATCGGATGCAGGTCCAGGTGCCGAAAGTGGCAGGTTCCAGCCCGCGCCGATTTGATGCCGATTTCCCTTACCGCGAGAACGTTCATTGCATCCAACGGTGACTGGACTAAAGGATGCCCTATATTAGACTGGTTCTGGCTTTAGCTTTTGCATCCCGCGGAACGACAAGCGAATCAATACCAAGGCGTTATGCTGTAGGCATGCAATGATTAGGGGTGTCTCGAAAACTCTATAATGGGACTCTTTTCAGAACCGGAAATGGATCGCCGCATACTTCTTTTTTCAAACCGCAGATTTCTGGCGTGGATGCTCCTTCCATTGTTTTGCGTGCCCGGCCTGATGGGTCAAAGTTCCACACCATCTCCGTCTATCACGTTGCCGGGATCGCAGAGTCCTTTCACTGGCAGCCAGCCCGAGGGCACAGCGAGTGGGGAAGTCTTGCAACTCAGTTTTCAGGATGCTATCGACCGGGGATTGCGAAACAATCTGGGTCTTCTTCTTTCCGGCGACCAGACCATTATGGCCCGGGGCGAGCGATGGAAAGAACTCAGCAACCTGCTACCTGACCTGGAAGGCCATTTTCAAGAGAACGTTCAAACCCTAAGCCTTACCTCTCTTGGCTTTAAAGGCGACTTCTTCCCCTTCCCCATTCCCCGGATTCTCGGTCCATTCAACTACTTCGATGCCCGCGCTACAGTCAGTCAATCCATCTTCAATTACAAGGATATCGAGCAGGAACGTGCTGCGTCGGAGCGATTGAAGTCCGCGAAGTACAGCTACAAGGATGCAAGAGAAGTGGTCGTACTGGCCGTCGGAAACGCTTATCTGCTGGCCATCGCGAGTGCCTCGCGCATCGAAACGGCTAGTGCTCAGGTCAGCAATGCCCAGGCGTTGTATAACAAGGCGGCCGATCAGCTGAAGGCCGGACTCACTCCGGCCATCGATGCGTTGCGCTCTCAGGTTGAGTTGCAAACGCGGCAGCAGCAGTTAATCGCGTCACGCAATGATTTCGCCAAGCAAAAGCTCTCGCTGGCACGCATCATTGGCTTAGCTTCGGGCCAAGAGTTTGTGTTAACCGAGAAAGCTCCGTACCAGGCGCTGACCCCCCTGCCAATCGATGTGTATCTGCAGCGGGCCTATACTTCCCGCTCCGACTACCAGGCGGCCCAGGCGCAGGTGCGTGCCGCGGAGCTTGCCCACCGCGCCGCTGCGGCGGGTCGCTATCCTACTCTGGGCCTCGACGCGAATTACGGTGACATCGGCGTGACTCCGGGGCAGTCAAATGGAACGTGGCAAGTGAACGGAGGACTCAACTTCCCCATCTTTGCCGGAGGAAGAATTCATAGCGACGTATTGGAAGCAGACTCTCAATTAAAGCAGGCTCGTTCGCAACTCGGGGACGTGCGCGGCCGCATCGATTATGAAGTTCGCAGCGCACTGCTCGATCTGAACTCCTCCGCCGATCAGGTTGACGTCGCACGTAGTTCCGTCGACTTGGCCGAGCAAACGCTGACTCAGTCGCGTGATCGCTTTACCGCAGGTGTCACCGATAATCTGGAAGTGGTCCAGGCTCAGGAGGCTGTCGCCGCCGCCCATGAGAGTTATATTGAGAGCCTGTACGCGCACAACCTGGCCAAGGTGGAACTGGCGCGCGCCATCGGCGATGCGGAGCAAGGAGTGGAAAAATACCTGAAAGGCCAGCACTAATCGACATTATGGAACCCACGACTATGGAACCCACGACCCAAAGCCCGACGCAAAACCCGCCAGAGACTCAGCCAGATCAAGGTGAATCGCGCAACAAGCCGCTGCCCGCAGCCGCGGAGCGCGACTTCCGCCGTCCGGCCCGCACTGCCAGCCCCGGGTTCCGCATCGCCATCATCATTGGGATAGTCGTTCTCTTAGTGGTTGGATTCTTCGTCTATCGCTACGTGACGAGTTATGAAGATACGGATGACGCTCAAGTCGATGGCTATATCAATCCCATCAGCGCCCGTATTACCGGACACGTCACCAAGCTGGCCGTTCAGGATTATCAGTATGTGCAGCCTGGCACCCTTTTGGTCGAACTGGACCCAACCGATTATCAGGTTGCCTATGAACGCGCGCGCGCCGAGTTCGAGGATGCGCAAGCTGCCGCCTCTGCGGCCGGCGTCAACGTTCCAATCACTTCAGTGAACACGACCAGCCAGGTTTCTGCCACTGAAGCTGACGTGGCGAGTGCGCGGGCAGGAATCGCCGCGGCCAGGCAGCAGTTCGCATCAGCCAAGGCACAACTTGCCCAAGCCGAAGCGAACGATGTAAAAGCGCAAAATGATTTGGGACGTTACCGGCAGCTGGTCGACAAGCAGGAGATTTCCCAACAGCAATATGATCAGGCCGTGGCATCTGCGCGAGCCAGCGCTGCGGCGGTCGACTCGGGTCGCGCCTTGGCTGACGCTGCCCAGTCCCAGGTAACGCAGGCGCAAGGAAAATTGGTGCAGGCGGAAGCCAACTATAGCTACGCGCAGACCGCACCGCGGCAAATGCAGATAAGCCGATCCCGGGCCGCGTCGGCAGAGGCGCAGGTGCTGCAAAAGAAAGCTGCTCTCGATCAGGCACAACTGAACCTGCAATACACGAAGATTATTTCCCCGGTCGCGGGTATAGTCAGCGACCGTACCGTCGACGTCGGGGAGAATGTGGCTCCCGGCCAGGAATTAATGAAGGTGATCCCGCTCAACGATGTCTGGATCACCGCAAACTTTAAAGAGACTCAGCTCCGTGAGATGAGGGTTGGCCAACCCGTCACCATTGAAGTGGATGCGTACGGAAGAAAATATAAGGGCAAGGTTAATAGCTTCGCTGGAGCCAGTGGTGCCAGGTTCAGCTTGCTGCCTCCGGAGAACGCAACCGGTAACTATGTAAAAGTGGTTCAGCGCATCCCCGTTAAGATCGTGCTTGATCCCGGCGAAAACAAAGATCAATTGCTACGTCCCGGTATGTCGGTTGAACCGAAGGTGTGGATCCGTCAATGAGTGCTGTCGCGCCGCCCCTTGAAAATGCTGACATTTGGCGTCCTGCAGTAAATCCGTGGATCATTGCCGTGACGGTTACGCTGGCGACATTCATGGAGGTGCTCGACACCTCTATCGCCAATGTGGCTTTGCCGCACATCGCGGGCAGCCTGTCCGCTGGGCAGGATGAGAGCACCTGGATTCTGACTTCCTACCTGGTTTCAAACGCGATCGTACTTCCACTCAGCGGATGGCTGTCGTCGATCATGGGCCGCAAGAATTTCTACATGAGCTGCGTCGCCCTGTTTACTATCAGTTCTTTCTTGTGCGGCTTGGCGCCAAATCTTTCAACGCTCATCGTTTGCCGCGTGCTGCAAGGTATCGGAGGAGGCGGATTGCAGCCCAGCGAGCAGGCCATCCTTGCAGATACTTTCCCCCCCGCCAAGCGCGGCATGGCCTTTGCCGTTTATGGCATCGCCGTGGTCACGGCTCCTGCCATTGGTCCGACTCTCGGCGGCTGGATCACCGACAACTTTACTTGGCGCTGGATTTTTTTCATCAACATCCCAGTCGGAATCATTTCCATCCTGCTCACCACGCGGTTAATCCAGGATCCTCCCTATTTCAAACGCCGCAAGCTTAGCGAAACCAGGATTGACTACATCGGCCTCAGTTTTGTGGCCCTTGGCTTGGGAGCTCTCCAGATTGTCCTCGATAAGGGACAGCGTGATGATTGGTTCGGGTCTCACTTTATCCTGGTGCTTTCCGTGATCGCCGCGGCTTCGTTGATATTCGTGATCTTCTGGGAATGGAAACACAAGGATCCCATCATCGATCTGCATCTTTTTCGCGATCGTACCTTCGCCGTCTCCAATCTGTTGATGTTCATGCTGGGGTTTGCGCTCTTGGGCAGCACCCTATTGCTGCCGTTGTTCATGCAGACCCTCCTTGGCTATACCGCGGAACGCGCAGGTCTGGCGCTGATGCCCGGTGGTTTCACCATCATTATTCTCCTGCCTCTCGTGGGATTTCTGCTCTCCCGCTACAGCCCCCGCTGGCTGCTGGTCTTCGGCCTGGTTCTGCTTTCCGCGTCGCTTTTTCATATGACCACCTTCGACCTGCAAATGGATTTCCGCACCGCCGCCGTTGCTCGTGTGCTTCAGGCGGCCGGAATGGCGTTTCTGTTTGTCCCGATTAACACTGCGGCGTATGCTTTTTTGCCGAGAGAGAAAAATAATGCCGCGTCTGGCTTGATGAACTTAGCGCGCAACATCGGCGGCAGCGTTGGAATCTCTCTAGTCACCACTATGCTCGATCGCCGTACACAGGTTCACCAGAACTACTTGTCCGGTCATCTTAGCGCGAGCAATCCCGCCTTCCAGTCAATGTTGCAAGGCGCTACCCAGGCTATGCGGGCACACGGCGCCAGTGCAGCTTACGCTACGCAACAGGCGTATGCTCTGATCGAAGGCACGGTACAGCGGCAATCCACGATGCTGGCTTATATCGATGACTTTCGGCTTCTGGCGTGGGCTATCCTGGCCATGATTCCCATGGTCTTCCTGATGAAAAAAGGACGGCCGGGCGCGATGGCCGTACACTAGATGGGAGGGTTCCCATGTTTCGCCTCATCACCATTGAGCGGGAGTATGGCAGCGGAGCCGGCTCGATTGCCGCGCAACTGGCGAAGCAACTGGGATGGACTCTGTGGGACCGGCGGCTCACCGAGGAGATTGCGCGCCTCGCGGATGTCGATCGCTCCGCGGTGATGCGCTGCGATGAGCGCATGGACAGCCGCTTTTACCGCATGGCAAAAACCTTCTGGCGCGGCAGTTACGAGCGCAGTTCTCAGCTTACTGGTCAGACGTTCGATACCGATTGCATGATGGCCATGATGGAAGAAATCACCGCCAAGATTGCTCAGGAGGGGAGTGCCATCGTCGTCGGCCGCGGAGCGCCGTATTTTTTACGCGAACACCCGGACGCTTTTCATGTATTTCTCTATGCGCCTCGCGCGGAAAAGGTGCGCCGCCTGGTGCGGGACGGGGCCAAGCAATCGGAAGCCGAGGCTCTGGTCGACACTGTGGATCGCGAACGCATCGCCTACGTCAAGCATTATTTCGATGCGGCCTGGCCCACTCGTTCCCTCTATCACGTGATGATCAACACTGCCATAGGAGACGAACGCGTCATCCAAACAATTCTTTACACCATGCACTTGATCGAGGGTCGTCCAAAAGCAACGGATTACGATCCGCAGAAAGCTACCACTTCAATCTAGGTTTGAGTCTGGCGCTGAGGCGCAGGGCAGCAATTCTCCGCACAGATGTCAGCGCCCGGCCCCATCGTTCCTAGGGCGCGCCGTTCCGATCCCGGCGTCGTTCGCTCAAGAATCAGTTCCCGAATCATGCCGATAAACTTCGGATGCACACCCACCGTCTTTGCACGGACCATAGGCAACCCCAATGAGTCACAAAGCTGACGTGCTTCGATGTCCAGGTCATACAACACTTCCATGTGATCGGAGAGAAAACTGATGGGCGCCAGAACCACAGCCGATGCCAGATTTTCCGCTTTCACCCGGCGCAGGTAATCCAGAATGTCGGGCTCCAGCCAAGGCTGTCCCGGAACCCCACTGCGGCTCTGATAGACCAACACATGCTTCGTCTGGGCCAGCGCTGCCGAAACCAGTTTTGCCACTTCCTCCAGTTGAGCCACATAGTCGCTCGTATTCGCCATCGACATTGGAATGCTATGCGCGGTGTAAATGATCTGCACATTCTGCCGCACTTCCGCTGGAATGGCCTGCAATGCGTCTTGCAATCGATCGACCGTCGCGTCAACGAATGCAGGGTGGTTGAAGAATACCCGCAGTTTATCGACTTCCGGCGCTCCCGGCCCAACTTCGATTCGTGCCCGCGAAATATCTTCTCGATACTGCCGGCATCCTGAATAGGAGCTGTAGGCCGACGTGATGAAACCGAGGGCTCGGCGAATACCATCCTGCCTCATCTGCCGCAGTGTGTCCGGCAGCAGCGGATGCCAGTTTCGGTTTCCCAAATAAATCGGAAGCTGCGGCCCGTTTCGTTCCAGCTCAGTTGTCAATGCGGCGATCAAATCGCGAGTCTGCTGATTAATCGGGCTCTTGCCGCCGAAATGGTAGTAGTGCTCGGCTACAGTCAAAAGCCGCTCGCGGGGAACATTCTTCCCGCGCAACACCGTTTCCAGGAAGGGAATCACCTCTTCGCGGGATTCCGGTCCTCCGAAGGAAACGACCAGAATGGCGTCGTAGTTCATATCCGAGTTTACATCCGACTTCACATCGAAGTTCATATCGAACGATTTCAAGAAACATTACAAAACTAGCTGGCAACAACTGGAGCTAAGGTTGACTTTCAATCATCTATAACGTCTCACGATGTGCTCCTCATTGCCAAATGCCGCTCTTCGCGAATCGCGGGAGCCGCATGTTAGGCTTTTGCGGAAGCGAATGGGGACGCCTTAGTGATCCGTCGGGTCTTTAAAGCATTTCAATATCGCGATTTTCGCTTGATGTGGATTGGCGCCTGCACCTCCAGCATCGGCACCTGGATGCAGATCGTCGCGCAAGGCTGGTTGATCTACCGTCTCAGCCATTCGGCCTTCTTGCTGGCCCTGGACCAGTTTCTCGGCGGGATTCCCATTTTTCTGTTCTCCCTGATCGGCGGTGTGGTAGCCGATCGCATGGAGCGCCGGAAAATCTTGCTCGGGTCCCAGTATGTTCAGATGGCCACTGCCGGACTGCTTACTATTCTGGTGACAACAGGAGTGGTGCACGTGTGGCATATCCTCTGCCTGTCGTTCATTTCCGGATTAGCGCAGGCCTTTGGCGGACCGGCCTACCAGGCTCTGATCCCAACCCTGGTCGAAATTGACGACATGCCGAATGCTATCGCACTGAATTCGATCCAGTTCAACGTGGCGGTGATGGTCGGGCCGGCGCTGGCGGGGCAAACTTTAGCCAAGCTGGGTGAAAAATGGTGCTTCGGCCTGAATGCGCTTTCTTTTCTCGCTCCGATCGTCTCCCTTACCCTCATCACTGCCCGCTTTCTGCCAGTGAAGACTACTGAGTCCATGTTCGCCAGCCTGAAGCAGGGAATTAAGTTTGCCCGCAAGCAGAGTTCGATGGAAGCGCTGATTTTGTTGGCTTTCTGCATGACCGCCCTAGGCATGCCCATGCGCACCTACATCCCCGTATTCGTGAAAGACATCTTCCATCGCGGTCCGGAAACTTACGGCAATCTCCTGGCGCTTATGGGACTGGGCTCAATCTTCGGCTCGCTTATGATTGCGAGTGCCGGCAACTTCAAACGCAAGGGACTCGTAGCCCTGCTCGCCTTAATCTGCCTGGGCGCGGGAATTTCCGGATTCGCGTTCTCAAAAAGAGTGCCGCTCAGCGGCGTCCTCCTCGTTCTGGTCGGCGCTTCTATGATGGCGGTCTTCGCCACCGTAAATTCTCTGGTGCAGTTGATTACAACCAATGAAATGCGCGGACGCGTCATGAGCGTCTACAACGTCGCCTTCCGCGGAGGCATGCCCATGGGCAATCTTCTGTCCGGATGGCTGGTTCCCATCTTCACTGCTCCTATGGTTGTGGGGGTGAATGGATTTCTGCTCGTTCTCCTGGCGCTTTACTTCCTGCTGGTGCAGCGCCGCCTGGCCGCGCTCTAATTGCAGTTTTGCCCACCCCATTTAACTCTCTAATTCCCTGCCACTGCACGGCGGATTATGTAGAATACGCGCTGAGAAAGAGGATCGGCCTGGGATCGCCGAATTGCTTTCTCAGCGCTAATTCCCGGAGCAAATCGAGTGGCTGACACCACGAAGATTCGAGAAGGCAACTCGCCCGCTCCACCTTCGATTCCGGAGATCGATATTCTCTGGATCACCGCCGGTCTGGGGTGTGACGGCGACACCATCGCCATGACTGCGGCAACGCAGCCCAGCATCGAAGACATCGTCCTCGGAGCCATGCCTTGGATCCCGAAGGTGCGTTTGCATAATCCTTTTCTCGCCATCGAGAACGGCGACGACTTCCTGAAGCCCTTCCATCTTGCTGCCGAGGGCAATCTAGCTCCTTTCATCCTGGTCGTCGAGGGCTCAATTCCCAACGAGCACAACAAGCAGGAGGGGTACTGGGCTTCGATGGGTACCGATGAGAAAACCGGTCAACCGATCACTACCTGTGAATGGATCGATCGGCTTGCACCGCGCGCCTGGGCCGTGCTAGCGGCGGGAACCTGCGCGACCTATGGCGGAATCCATGCCATGGAAGGCAATCCAACCGGCTGCATGGGCCTTCCCGATTATCTGGGATGGCAGTGGAAGTCGACGGCAAATATCCCCATCGTCTGTGTGCCCGGATGTCCGGTGCAGCCGGACAATTTCATGGAGACGCTGCTTTATCTTCTGCACATGGCCGGCGGACGCGCTCCCATGATTCCCCTGGATGACGCTCTGCGGCCCACTTGGCTGTTTGGCGCCACGGTTCACGAAGGTTGCGATCGCGGCGGCTACTACGAGCAGGGAGAATTTGCCGAAGAATACGGCTCCAAGTTATGCATCGTAAAACTTGGCTGCTGGGGGCCGGTAGTGCAGTGCAATGTTGGCAAGCGGGGATGGATGGGCGGAATCGGCGGTTGCCCCAACATCGGCGGCATCTGCATCGGCTGTACCATGCCCGGCTTTCCCGATAAATTCATGCCCTTTATGGACCAGCCTCCTGGCTCGCTTTTGTCATCCAACGCTGTAATGACGTATGGCAGGGCGATCCACGCGCTGCGCAGGTTTACCCAGGCTTCGCTCAACAAAGAGCCCAGTTGGCGGCACAAGGCTGCCAAGATTGACGTTAGAAGTGCGGAGCCCGGGAAAGTTTGAAGTACGAGAAATTTGCAGTGAATGATGTCCACGGGAAGAAGGAATTTAATTTCCCAACTTAGCCAGGTCGATTCTAGCCCCGCGGAAGTAATCACTCCTGCCGAGGCCGAATCTCTACTCGTCGAGCTAGCCGCCGTATTTCTCAGCAACTCCGCTCAGCAATCCAGCGCGGCCGGTTCAGTGGATGAGGACGGTGAAGATCAGGAAGAGCTTTTCCCCAAGGCCGACGCTATCTATCGCGCCTTGGTCGAGCAAATTCCCGCCGTGATTTTTATGGCCCACCTGGACCGCGGCATTGGCGAAGCGTACGTCAGTCCTCAAATTGAAGAGAGCCTGGGGTTTTCGCAAGAAGAATGGCTGGAAGATCCCATTCGCTGGTATCAGCAAATCCATCCCGATGACAAACAACGCTGGAGCGTGGAAGCTGCCCAGATGTTTCTCTCCGGAACGCCGCTGCGCTCCGCCTACCGCGTGATTGCTCGCGACAGCCGAGTGGTCTGGTTCCACTGCGAAGCCAAAATGATCCGCAAGAAAAACGGCCGCCCCTGGTTCATCCACGGCATCGGCTTTGATATTACCGAACTTAAGAAGATTGAAGAAGAGCTCCAGCAGGAACGCAACGTGGTTTCGGCAATTCTGCATACAGTTGGATCGTTAGTTGTGGTTCTGGATCCGCGAGACCGCATCGTCCGCTTCAATCGTGCTTGCGAGCAGGTGACGGGATATTCTTTCGCCGAAGTCGAGGGCAAACATCTGTGGGACCTGTGCGTCGTTCCCGAAGAGGCGGAGCGCTTTAAAGTAATCGTCGACCAATTGCGCGTGGAGAATAGCGGCAAAGATTACGAAATGTCCTGGGTCACCCGCAAAGGTTCGCGAAGACTCATTGCCTGGTCCGGCACAATTCTTCCAGCCGAAAACGAATCTCCGGCCTACATCATTGCCACTGGAATCGATATCACGGAGCGCAAACGACTGGAGAAAGCTATCCTCGAAATCAGCGCCGCGGAGCAGCGCCGCATCGGTCAGGATTTACACGACGGTTTGGGGCAACACCTGACCGGAATCGCGTTCATGAGCAAGGTGCAGGAACAAAAGCTTGCCGACAAGGGTCTCGCCGAAGCCACCGAAGCAGCTCGAATCGTCGGGCTGGTAAATGAGGCTATCAACAAAACTCGGCAACTGGCGCATGGCTTGCTTCCCGTAGCTTCCGATGCGGACGGTCTTATGTCGGCTCTAAAGCGCTGGGCCGCGGAAGTGGAAGATCTCTTTCACATCCCTTGCCGCTTGCGCGTGGATAACCCGGTTCTCATTCACGACGCCAACGTTTCCACTCATCTTTATCGCATCGCGCAGGAAGCTGTGAACAATGCGATCCGGCACGGGCAAGCGAAGAATATCGAAATCCGCCTTTCCTCCCGCAAGGGAAAGGGTAAGCTAAGAATAGAAAACGACGGCTCCGTCCTGCCGGAAAACGCCATGAACCACTCAGGCATGGGTATGCAAATCATGAACTATCGAGCCCGCATGATCGGTGGATCTCTCACCGTCCAGCCCGGCGGAGTCTTTGGGGTTACGATTACCTGTGAATTTCCACTTCCAGAAGTGAATTTGAGAATTGAAGAGGTCCCTCATGATCGCTAGACCGGTCAACGGCAACTCCACTGTGAGAAAAAAAACGGTCTTTGTGGTTGACGACCATCCTATTGTTCGTCAGGGCCTGACCCTCCTCATTGACCAGGAATCCGACCTCACTGTATGCGGGGAAGCGGAAGAGATGCACTCGGCTTTGTCGGCAATTCATGCGGTTCGGCCAGATATCTTGATCGTCGATATATCGCTGAATGGCCCCGACGGGTTGGAACTTCTGAAAAACATCCGCATCACTTCTCCGCGTCTTCCGGTTCTGATTCTCTCCATGCACGATGAATCCATCTACGCTGAGAGAGCCCTCCGCGCCGGCGCGAATGGCTACATCATGAAGCAAGAGGCCACCGAGAAAGTGTTGGTGGCGCTGCGGCGAATACTTAGCGGTGAGATTTACGTTAGCGACAAGATTGCCAACAGCATGCTGCAACATTACGTTCACGGTGCCCATCCCTCGGAACACTCGTCGGTCGCGGAGTTGACCGACCGCGAACTGGAAGTCTTCCGCCTGATCGGCGATGGCCATGGCACCCGGCAGATCGCTGAAGCCTTGCATCTCAGCGTCAAGACCGTCGAATCCTACCAGGCTCACATCAAAGAAAAACTTTGCCTGCGAAGCGCTCGCGAACTGGTTCAACACGCAGTGGAATGGAATGTGCGGGAGAAGACCACGTCTCCCAATTAAATTCGGCCGAAATATTTTTGCCGTAACTCACCCGACCCACATTTCCTCAATCGATTCCTGTAGGGGATTCCCCGATGTCATTTCTAGGATTTCCTTTGCGAGATAAACAGGGTCACTGCCCTTGCCCGTTTCGATGGTTAGGTCGATTCTGAATTCCGATCAGAATTATTAATTACGCCGATCAAAAGGAGTGATCACGCCATGGGCACATCTCCCGTTCCGTATGGTCGATCTACGCAAAAGGCGCCTGCAGTGAAAGAGGTCCATATCTTGTGGATCACCGCTGGCCTCGGCTGTGATGGAGATTCGGTTTCGATTACCGCAGCCACGCAGCCCAGCGTCGAAGATGTTCTGCTAGGTGCAATTCCGGGCCTGCCCAAGGTGCATCTGCACAATCCAGTCTTGGCTTATGAAAACGGCGACGACTTCATGAAGTTTTTTTATCAAGCCGAAGAAGGCAAGCTTGAGCCGTTCGTTCTGGTGGTCGAAGGATCGATCCCAAACGAGAACATCAAGAAGGAAGGCTACTGGGCCGCGCTTGGCACCGACCCGATTACCAAGCAACCCATCACCACCAATGAATGGATCGACCGTCTTGCTCCCAAGGCGCTGGGAATCATCGCCATCGGAACCTGCGCCACTTACGGCGGTATTCATGCGATGGAAGGAAATCCTACCGGCTGCATGGGCCTGGCTGATTATCTCGGTTGGGACTGGCGCTCCAAGGCTGGACTGCCCATCGTAAATGTTCCCGGATGTCCCGTGCAGCCCGACAACTTCATGGAGACCGTTCTTTATCTTCTCTATCAAGTTGCGGGATTAGCGCCGATGATTCCTTTGGATGACCAGCTTCGACCCACTTGGTTGTTCGGGAAAACTGTGCACGAGGGTTGCGATCGCGCCGGCTACTACGAGCAGGGCGATTTCGCGGAAGTCTACGGCTCTCCGAAATGCATCGTAAAACTCGGATGCTGGGGGCCGGTAGTAAATTGCAACGTTCCCAAGCGTGGTTGGATGGCCGGTATAGGCGGCTGCCCAAACGTCGGCGGAATCTGCATCGGCTGCACCATGCCAGGATTTCCCGACAAGTTCATGCCTTTTATGGATGAGCCCCCCGGCGGTCACGTCTCCAGCTCAGCAATCGGCGTATACGGCCGTGCGATCCGTTCATTGCGCGCCATCACTCAGAATACGGTAAATAAAGAACCGAAATGGCGGCATCCGCGTGCGGAGCTCACCACCGGTTACCACCCACGATCTTATTAGTTAGAGACCAGGCTACTAAAGCGAGACCGAGACCGACCGCAAAAATATAAGGAGCGATCATCATGAGCACCGTCACAGCCCCGACGAAAGACGTTCCCAGCAAATCAAAAAATCTGGTGGAGATGAATTGGGATCCGATCACCCGCATCGTCGGTAGCCTGGGCATCTTCACCAAAATCGACTTCGAAGCCAAGAAGGTTGCCGAGTGTCACAGCACATCTTCCATCTTCCGCGGATATAGCATTTTCATGAAGGGCAAAGACCCGCGCGACGCCCACTTCATCACCAGCCGCATCTGCGGAATCTGTGGCGACAACCATGCTACGTGCGCGACCTACGCGCAAAACATGGCCTTCGGCGTCAGGCCGCCGCACATCGCGGAGTGGATCGTGAATCTCGGTGAGGCCGCCGAGTACATGTTCGATCACAATATTTTTCAGGACAATCTGGTCGGCGTTGATTTCTGCGAGCAGATGGTAAAGGAGACCAATCCAAAAGTTTGGGCAAAAGCCGAATCCAGTCCCGCGCCGCACTCCAACGCCCACGGCTTCCGCACCATCGGCGACATTATGCGGGCGCTCAATCCCTTCACTGGATCTTTCTATCTTGAAGCCCTCCAGATGAGCCGCATGACGCGCGAAATGTTTTGCCTGATGGAGGGCCGCCATGTTCATCCTTCCACGCTTTATCCCGGCGGAGTCGGAACCGTCCCAACGGTTCAGCTCTTCACCGACTACATCGTCAGGCTCATGAAATACGTCGAATTCATGAAGAAAGTCCTCCCGCTGCACGACGATTTGTTCGACTTCTTCTACGACGCATTGCCGGGATACGAAGAGGTCGGGCGCCGCCGCATCCTATTGGGATGTTGGGGATCGTTCAACGATCCCGAGTACTGTGACTACACCTACAAAAACATGACGGAGTGGGGACGGAAGATGTTCGTTACCCCCGGCGTCGTGGTCGACGGCAAATTGGTTACCACCGATCTCGTGGATATAAATCTTAATATCCGGATCCTCCTCGGCAGTTCGTATTACGACGATTGGAAGAATGCCGAGACTTTCGTCAAAACTGATCCACTGGGAAATCCTGTCGACAAAAACCACCCCTGGAATCAAACCACGATTCCTCGTCCGCAGAAGCGCGACTTCAATGGCAAATACACGTGGGTTATGTCGCCCCGATGGCTCGATAAACGTACCGGCGATCATCTAGCGCTCGATACCGGCGGTGGTCCGATCGCGCGTTTGTGGTCTACTGCGCTCGCAGGTCTAGTGGATATTGGCTACATCAAAGCTACCGGCAACAGCGTCAAGATCTACTTGCCGAAAACCATGTCAAAGCCCGAGGTCGAGTTTGAATGGAAGGTTCCGAAGTGGAGTAACGCCATCGAACGCGACCGCGCTCGCACCTACTTCCAGGCGTACGCCGCAGCCTGCGCCCTTCACTTTGCCGAGAAGGCGATGGAGGAACTGCACGCTGGCAAGACCAAGAC
The DNA here is from genome assembly GCA_035654555.1 of Candidatus Deferrimicrobiaceae bacterium. Taxonomy (GTDB): domain Bacteria; phylum Acidobacteriota; class Terriglobia; order Terriglobales; family Acidobacteriaceae; genus Sulfotelmatobacter. Next base: position 24,304 of record DASRWO010000132.1, read on the forward strand.
CTGGTCGGATTTTAAAGTGCCGGAAGAGTCGATTGGATGCGGCTTCCACGAGGCTGTGAGAGGCGTTCTTTCGCATCATGTAGTGATTCGCAAAGGCAAAATCGCCAACTACCATCCGTATCCTCCCACCCCCTGGAATGCCAACCCGCGCGATATCTATGGCACGCCCGGTCCATATGAAGACGCAGTGCAGAACACGCCAATCTTCGAAGAGAATGGCCCAGACAAATTCAAAGGCATCGATATCATGCGCGCGGTGCGGAGCTTCGATCCCTGCTTGCCTTGCGGCGTGCACATGTATCTGGGAGCGGGAAAGGTTCTGAAGACTCAACATTCCCCCATGTTTGGAGTGCCGCGCTAATCGGGGGTTGGGCTAGAAACGGTTGGGCGGGAAACGAACAGGAGTGAGGGCCGTTTGGCCTTCACTCCTTCGAATTCAGTGATAAAGAATTCTTGAAAATTATGGCCAATGACAATAACAAAGATTTCCAATTGAAGGTGCAGCGGATCGGAGAACTCGTCCGTGACTTGGAAAATATCGCGGACCCTGAGTCTCGCGTCAGCGCAAAAGCACTGGTGCAACTGGTGCTGGATTTGCATTCGGCCGGCTTGGAACGAGTCATGGAAATCGTCGCCGGCAGCGGGGATGCCGGCCAACGCACCATCGATGAGCTTGGCCGCGATCCTTTGGTGAGCAGTCTCCTGGTGCTTTATGGTCTTCACCCCTTAGACATGGAAACCCGTGTCATTCAAGCGGTCGAGAAGATTCAGTCCAGGGTGCGCAAGGGCGGCGGGGAATTGGAGTTGCTTGGCTTTGAGAACTCTGCAGTTCGCCTGCATCTTCGCGTCACCGGCCATTCGTGTGGATCCACAGCAAAGACCCTGAAGTCCATGGTTGAGGAAGCGTTGTACGAGGCCGCTCCAGACGTGAACTCCTTGCTGATAGAAGGGCTCGAAGAAGAGTCAGGTTCGGCCGGGTTTGTGCCTGTAGGCAAGTTAGGCGGCGTGATAGCATCCGCTTCTCTTATGAGCGACCCGTCTTAGTGGCAGCACTTTCGCTTCTTCGCATAAAAAGGCTCCCGAAAAGAACGGTTCGCTGAACAGCTCAGATTACTGGCAGGAACGAAAATACGATGGCAGTCCAATCAGGATACGAAAACGCTTTCGGAGCGCTAAGGCAGTTTATCCGGCCACGCAAGCGCGGAGTCGAACGTTGCGAACTGTGCAGCGCCGAAGTTGCGTCCGAACACCCGCACTTGATCGAGCCCGGCACCAGAAAGCTGCTTTGCACCTGCAACGCGTGCGCAATTTTATTCGGCGGCATGGGAACCAAATACAAACGTGTTCCCCGCCGCGTGCTTGCGCTGCAGAATTTCAATCTCTCTGACGGACAGTGGGAAAGCTTGATGGTGCCTATCAGCATGGCGTTCTTTTTTCGCAGCACGCCGGATGCAAGAGTGGTCGCATTTTATCCCAGCCCGGCGGGCGCCACGGAGTCACTGTTGCCGCTCGAAACCTGGAAGGATATCGAAGATGCGAATCCTCTCCTCAAGGAAGTGGAATCTGATGTCGAAGCTCTCCTTGTCAATCGCGTTGGCCACGCGCGAGGATTTACCGCTGCGGAGTATTACGTGCTTCCCATTGACGAATGCTACAAACTGGTCGGCCTGATTCGCGCGAACTGGCGTGGCCTTTCCGGTGGAACCGAAGTCTGGCAGGAGATTGGTCAGTTCTTCGATGGATTAAAGCAACGGGCCACGGTAGTGAAAGAGGAAGCGAATGCCTGAGCTGAGCTTCCAAATCGAGAAAGCAGAACCGCAGCGCTTCACCGTCGCGCCAACGCTGTTGTTCAAGCTTCGTATCACCAATGCCGCGGCCAATGAAACCGTGCATTCGGTCGCGTTGCGGTGTCAGATTCAGCTTGAGGTGACTCGCCGCCAATATACTCCAGAGGATCAAAGCCACCTGAAAGATCTATTCGGCGACTCGGACCGCTGGAGTCAGACCTTAAAAACTATGCTGTGGACTCATGCCAGCGTGGTCGCCCCTGCGTTTCAGGATACTGCCGTAGTCGACCTTCCCGTCCCCTGCACATTCGATTTTAACGTGGCTGCCACAAAATATTTTCACGGTTTGGCCGAGGGCGATGTCCCTCTGAACTTTCTTTTTAGCGGAACCGTTTTCTACGCTGATGAGAGCGGATCGCTGCAGGTAGCTCCCATCCCTTGGGATAAAGAAGCGCGTTTCCGGCTGCCGGTAAAATCCTGGCGCGAAATGATGGAGATTTATTACCCCAACACAGCCTGGCTCTGTTTGCGGCGCGATGTTTTCGAGCGCATCTACCAATACAAAGTCGAGCGCGGAATTCCCACCTGGGAGCAGGCACTGGAGAGACTGCTCCCCGCGTCAGAAGAAGCCGTGAAGCGATGAATACCAATCTCATCGACGCCATCGCGAAAGCCGTGCTGTACGAGGGGTACATGCTCTACCCGTACCGGCCGTCTTCGGTAAAAAATCGACAGCGCTTCAACTTTGGCGTGCTCTACCCAAAGCTCTACAGTGAGGCGCAGACAGGTTCCGATGCCTGGAGCATGCAGACCGAATGTCTCGTCGAAGCTGATTCTCCAGCTACCGAACCCCCCGCAATCGAAACCAGAGTGCGTTTCCTGAAGCTAGTGGCTCGTACCTCGCGCGATATCGCCGAAACAACCTCGGCGCCCTGGCAAGAAGCCATTGAATGCGAAGTAATCGTGCCGCCACAAAACTTGGACGCGCTGGTTGCCACTCCGCTGCAGTGGAATTTTGTTTTCCCCGCGAAAGAAGAAAGCGAAGATCTGCGCGATGAGAACGGCGAGATCGCCGGAAGAATCGACAGGAGCCAGCAATCCGTTCAGGGCACCGTTTTGGTCAGCGTAATCCGCGCCACCCCCGACCTTTTCAAGCTGCAGGTGCACGTGAAGAACCTGACTCCACTGGAATGTAATCCTGAACAGACCAGCCGCGACTCAGCCTTGATGCAATCGCTGGTCTCCGCGCACACGCTACTGGGGGTGGGGAATGGTCAATTCGTATCGCTGCTCGAGCCGCCGGAGGATCTGAAAAATCTCGTCAGCAGCTGCGAGAATGTGGGAGCGTGGCCGGTTCTTGTGGGAGAGCAAGGCTCGCGTGACACCATGCTTGCCTCGCCCATCATTCTCTACGACTACCCGCAGATCGCGCCGGAAAGCCCGGGCGACTTGTTCGACGGAACAGAGATTGATGAGATTCTCGCACTGCGCATCATGACCATGACGGACGACGAGAAGCGCGAGATGCGAGGTACCGACGACCGCGCCCGCAAAATTTTGGAAAGAACCGAAGCTCTCCCGGTGGAGCATCTCGCGAAGCTTCACGGAACACTCCGTGAGTTGCGTTCGCTGAAGGAGGAGATGCCATGAATGAGTGGGAATGGCAACTCCTCGAAGCCAAAAAGCCGGTTGACGATCTGCGCATTTCTGGTATCGAAGTCCGACCCGGCAGCCGCGTTCGGCTTCGCCCCCGCTCCGGCGGCGACATCATGGACATCGCGCTCGCTGGCAAGGAAGCAATCATCGAATCGATCGAACAGGACTACGAAGGAAAAATTCACCTCGGGGTGGTCGTCGACGATGATCCCGGCCGAGATATCGGCCTGATGCGCCAACCTGGTCACCGTTTCTTCTTTACTGCCGAAGAAGTGGAACCTCAGCCTCCAGGTGACGACAATAAAACTCGCATGGCCAAAGAGCCGAGGATTCTCGTCGCCGGAATCGGCAATATTTTTCTCGGCGATGATGCTTTCGGGGTCGAAGTAGCCCGCCGCCTGGCGTCCCGCCCCCAGCCAGATACGGTTCGAGTGACGGACTTCGGCATACGGGGATACGACCTCGCCTACGCTTTACTCGACGGCTACGACACAACCATCCTTGTAGATGCCTGCCCGCGCGGCGATGCGCCGGGCACTCTATACGTGATTGAACCTGACTTGCGCGATCTTGGTAGTCCGGAAGAGCAGCAGGGCGCGGTGGAAGCTCACAGCATGAATCCCTTGAACGTGTTGCGGCTGGCCAGTTCCATGGGTCCGCTGAAGCGCGTGCTGCTCGTAGGTTGCGAGCCGCAAACCCTTGGCCCCGAGGAAGGCCAGATGGGTCTGAGCGAACCGATCGAAGCGGTGCTGGATGACGCCGTGAAAATGGTTGAGTCGCTGATTAAAAAGATTTTGACTGAGAACAACTCTGTTGCAAAAAGTGTAAAGCCTAACGACCGCGAAGCAAACTCACTTAGAGGAGACTGCCATGGCGATGCGATTGTCTGACGATACCAACCACCTTGGAACCGACAAGGAAACGTTGTACTTGCTGAGTGGAGCTGCTCTTATTCTGTTCGGGACGGGACTGATTCTTTCCAATCCAACTGTGCGACGTTACCTTGGGCAAATCGGAGTAGGAAGTCTGCTAACCGCTGCGCTACCCGATGTTGACAGGTATCTGAAGCTGCGGAACATGTGAGGGACGAGAACTGCTGATGGGGCCCGCGACCGAAACCCG
>DASRWO010000133.1:0-2210 GCA_035654555.1 Candidatus Deferrimicrobiaceae bacterium
TATACAAAAGGATCAATGTCGAACTGATCGTCTTCGCCGATGAGGCCGAGCCAGTCGTCGCTGAGTTGGAGGCGGCGCTTGATGGGCTGGAAGAGAAGCACACAGTTTTCGGTGGTGGGATCGAGACCGTCGCTTTCGAGCATCTGGGGATACGGAAGAGATCCGCGCTCGCGCATACTATGGCCGCGGCTGGGACGGCCGCCGTTGCTCTTAGGACTGCACGTAAGAGCGTGGCTGTTGCACTCCGCGCAGTCATCTGATGTAGGCCGTCGTGTCGAAGAAAATGCCATAACGTGCGAGAAGCTCAGGGCAAACGGCTTGCTTGGGAGGTTGCTCCCAAACGGTCGGCAGACCGTCAATTGGACCAGAAAAGCTGGACCGCGCTGTTATTGACAGCCCCAATTGACGGTTAGCCCGTCATCCGCCCAGAACCCTGTCGATGAGTGACTTGGCGATTATGCGCTCATTGACGACCCGCAAAGGATCGCAGGAGTGAAGCCCGTTTCCCTATACCTATCCAGTCCTCCACCACGGAATTGCATTCTCAATGCGCGATTTGGCCTGTTTGTGCCATTCGAGGGATGTACTGATACGGCGAGAACCTAGATCAAATCCTGAACGGCGAAGTGCGGAGTCAGTTTTCGCTCTGCAGATTCAGCCCAGCCGCCGGAGCGGACTAATCTCGCTGCTTCGTTTTGCCCGGCCAAACATCCCGACTGGTTCGAACGTCAGACCTGCGGTGCTGCCAAAGCCTGTCGACGTTGGATGCACTCGCTGCGCCCGTGGCGAGCGAGTGCATCGGGTGTTGCTTCACGGAACCGGAACTCCAACGGCGGATGAGCTGGCGCGCGTCAATAACCACCGCCCGTCGATCTTTTCGGCTTCACCGTCAAGGTTTACGTGGCTCTTGGCTGTCCAAAACGGCTGGCCGGTGGCTGGATTCAATGACACGTCGAAGTAATGGCATTCGAAATACACCGATGATTTCCATTGGTCGCCGTACTCCTTTACAGGGACATACTTCGTTTTGAACGCCGGGGTGAGCGAAACCCACTTATTGGCTACCTGCAATCCGCCGGCGACATACTTGAAGAACGTGCACAGCGTGCCCTGCTCCCCAGTGGCAGAGGTGTCGCCCGTGGGTGGAGGGCAAGTTGCGGGGTCATCCGGATCGCCGGTGCCGATATAATTTCCTGCCGCGGTCGTGAGTTCGGCGTCTTTAGCCCAGATCGAGAGTGCCTGGCGGATTCTCTGAGTTATCACTGCAGGGGAATCGCCGTTCACGGGATCGTGCACGCTGACTGCCGCGTGAAAGGTTGCGTGAAGCTGTTCCAGTTCGGTCATTTGGGCCAGTTGCTCGTCTTCGTCCCGCCAATTATCTGCATGGGCGACTCCTGGCTGCGCGAAAGCTGGTGCCGTCAACAATGCCCCCGCGAGAAGCACGCTGAACAGCGCTGTCATTTTCCTGCATGTCGATTTCATGTCCGTCTCTCCTTTGATCTTGAGGCGCGGTTGTCGTTCTCGTCGCGCCCTTACTTACTCCGTTGCGGGTCCGAGTATCCATAACTGCCATTCCAGGAGCAATGCCTGCCCGGCGAATTGTTTCTCCCCGAACAAGTCTTTCTGCTGTAATCAGTTGGAAGAAGTTGTCCCCCAATGTCCTTGGGGTGCTAGACTCGGGGCTCACGGTCTGGCGGGTGTGGAATGATCCATTCACACACTGAAAACGCGGTTCGGTTTGGCCAGTTTGAGCTGGATCTGAGGACACGGCAGCTCACGAAGAACGGCGCGAAGATCCGGTTATCGCAGCAGCCGATTCAGGTCCTGTCGTTGCTCCTGGAAAATCCCGGCGAGATTGTGACGCGGGAAGAATTCAGACGACGCCTCTGGTCGTCCGACGTGTTTGTCGATTTCGACCACGGGCTGAATAAATCCGTCCAGAAACTGCGCGACGCTCTGGGAGATTCGGCAGGCTCTCCCCGTTACATCGAAACCATTCCGCGGATCGGATACCGCTTCATCGCGCTCGCCAATGAGGCGAAAGGAAGCGTGGAGCTGCCGTCAGAAATAAGAATCTTCGACCCGCCGACTGCCCCGGCTATTCCGCCTGCTGGCCGGATCGCCAGGAACCGACGGGGACGATGGATTCTACTTGCCGCTTCTGTCGCGGCCTGCGTCCTTGGGTTCTCCGCGATCGCGCTTTATAGATC
>DASRWO010000134.1:0-4859 GCA_035654555.1 Candidatus Deferrimicrobiaceae bacterium
TCCGTTCTCGACGTACGCCAATTGATAAGGAGCGGTGTAGATGCCGATCGCGGAAACGCCCTTCGAACAGGTGGTGCTCGCAGCCGCGGAGAAATTTACGGGTGAACTGACCGTGCTGTTGTTGGCAGGCGAATTCACCGAGACGCCAGAGGATTTTTCACTGACGGTAACGGTTATCGGGGTGGTTGAAGCCCCGCCGCAGTAATCCCACGATTCAACAACGGTTTTATAAGTTGCCGGATTCAAGCTGAGACTTGTATTCAGACTGGACCCGTTCACCACGTAAGCCAAAACGCCCGGGGCGGTGTAGATTCCCATGGAAGCGACCCCTTTCGAACACGACGTCGTAGCCGAAGCAACATAATGCACGGACCCTGCTATAGTTGCGCCGTTAGCGGGAGCGTCCACGTTCACGCCTGCGAATGCAGCAGGCACGCAAATAACGAGCAGGCACACCAATCCTGACAGAGACTTCTGCATGTAGTAAACTCCAATTTATTTATTGGCTTTCGATCGAGCAGAACTGCACGTACGCCCTTGCGCGCGAGCGGGCGCGCCGTGGGAGTGAATCGAAGTGGCGTTCTGAAGCAGTCAGGAATATCGAATCCAGGAAAGCACTCAATCTCTTCCCGGCTGCGCTTCAAAATTAATTTTTTGTTAATTCAAAGTGAGAGGAAAATACCAGAAACACCGTATTCCCACCAAGGAAAATGTGTGGTTACAGGTAGTCAGAAGTTCATGTCCCTTCAGTTTCGGGACTCAAACAAACCCGGAGAGATTTCGCCCGGCAGAATCGCCCCGCTATTCTAATTTTCAGCGATCGCAATACCCGCGCAACGACGTTCACTTGAAGAATTTCTATTTCGCGACGCTGGCGTACCCAAAGATCGCCTTCAACTCAAGGAATTCTTCCAAGCCACGCTCGCCCCACTCCCGGCCATTGCCCGATTGTTTGTAACCGCCAAAACAACCTGCGAAGTCGACTCTCGCCCCGTTGATATGAACATTCCCGGAACGAATTCGCTTGGCAACCCGGCGTGCTCGCTCAATATCTCCCGCAGTGACAAAACCAGACAGTCCGTAGGCTGTATCGTTCGCGATTCGGACGGCGTCTTCTTCGTCTTCGTAAGGGATGATGCAAAGAACCGGCCCGAAGATCTCCTCGCGCGCGATGGTCATGTCATTGCTCACATCTGAGAAGACTGTTGGTTTTGCGAAATAGCCCTTGGTAAGACCGTCCGGACGGCCGAGTCCTCCTGCGATTAACTTTGCCCCTTCCGAAATCCCCTGGCTGATCAGACGCTGCACTTTCTCAAACTGCGTCCTGTTGGCAAGCGGACCCACGCCTGTGCTTTCCGAAAGCGGATCTCCAACTTTAGTCGAGTCGGCAACCAGCTTTGCCGCCGCCGTAGCCGCAGCCATCTTCGAGCGAGGAACGAGCATCCGCGTGGGCGCGTTGCATGATTGTCCGGTGTTACGAAAGCATTCCTGCACCCCTTGCTTAACGGCTTTGTCGAGATCAGCGTCATCCAGAATGATATTGGCCGATTTACCGCCGAGCTCCTGCGTAACTCGCTTCACAGTAGGAGCCGCAGCTACGGCCACTGAAATACCAGCTCGTGTGGACCCGGTAAAAGAGACCATGGCAACATCGGGATGCGATGAAATTGCGGCGCCCACGCTAGGCCCATCTCCATTCACCATGTTGAAGACACCAGGTGGGACATCAGCCTCATCCAGGATTTGCGTAAACAAGTATGCGGATAGAGGCGCAATTTCACTGGGCTTAAGAACCATGGTGCATCCCGCCGCCAGTGCGGGCGCGACCTTGGTAACGATCTGGTTCATCGGCCAATTCCAGGGAGTGATCAGGCCACAGACTCCAACTGGTTCTTTTCGCATCAACGTGGAACCTTTAAGTTCTTCGAACTTGAAGTGTTCCAGCACCTTCACAATCTCCAGGAAATGGGCGAGTCCAGCCGGCGCCTGCGCTTTTCTGGCGAGTGAAACGGGAGCACCGATTTCCTCAGAAATGGCTTGGGCCATCTGGTCCATCTTCGATTGATAGACCGCAACGATCCGGCGCAGAAGCGCCAGGCGCTCGTCGGGACTCGTTTCTGAATACGAGTCGAAGGCGCGCTTAGCCGCCGCTACGGCGCGGTCAACATCCGTCGCGCTGCCCAGCGAGATAATCGCAACCGGCTCCTCGTTGGCGGGATTGATAACTGTGAAGTCGCTGACTACAGCGGGATCGACCCACTTGCCGTCGATATAGAATTGGCGAAAGTTTTTCATGGGTTGGGTAGTGCTCAATTTGTATTTATCGGCAATGAGCTAGCTGAAATTGTATAAGAATATCCCTCCCGAAATCGCAACTGGCCATTCCGGCTTGCTCGGACATTCGGTTTCCGCCGAGGTCATTCCAGGCGACGAACCCGAGCACCGCCCTTCTTGGGTCGCGATAGGCTTACTTTCGTCTCGCTCTCAGTCGTCCGTTACCCTCGTAACTTTAGCTCCTGTTACTTCTTGCTTACCTTTAATCTGGCATGAATTTCAGCTCATTATTAGTGTGCTCGGACGAACGCTCCCTCCGTGTTCTTAGCAATGTCCTTAGCGAATTGGAAATCAATGTCGAGCACTGCCCGGACCACGTGAGTGCGGCGAGAAAGCTGGCACAGCGCAGCTTTGAAGCGGTCATCGTCGACTGTAAGGACGAGCACGGCTTCGCTCTGCTGGGAAGCGTCCGTTCCGGTAAACAAAACAGCAAATCCATGGCAATCGCCATCATCGAAGTCCGCACCAATTCGCAGACTGCATTCAAACTGGGAGCGAATTTTGTTGTCTTTAAACCGATCTCGACTGAAAAAGCGAAGTCGAGTTTTCGAGCCGCCCGAGCTCTCATGAAGCGGGAGCGCCGCCGGAATTTGCGGGTTCAAGTGAACATTGCCGCCTATTTCCGATTCCACAATGGAGAAGGCGAACATGGCTCCATCTCCGGCCTGAGCGAGGGTGGGATGTCGGTCCGATTTTCAAGTTCGAACAAGAAGGTCTCCCCAATCGGCTTTTGCTTTGCCCTTCCCGACACCACGACCGTGATCGAAGCCGATGGAACCATCGCCTGGCAGGATACGCGCCGTCATGCCGGCCTTCAGTTTGCGGCGCTTCCCGCCGCCACCGAGGAAAGTCTGAAGGAATGGTTGCGCCTACAGAGTGAGGAGAAGCGGGATCCGCCGATCCACTGCACGCTAATAAGCCTCAGTTTTGCCGGATGCTTCTTGCGAACCCAGTCCGCCTTCCCCGTGCAAACGCGCGTGGAGCTGCTGCTCCGTGCCGCTGATTATTCGGTCAAGACTCAAGGAAAAGTACGATTCATGGATCCGGAACTTGGTATGGGTATCGAGTTCTTGAGGCCGACGGTCCGGCATCGATTAGAGGAATTAATTCAGCAGATCGAGGCCAACCCAGACGCTATTGCCGAGGTAGTGGTCGAGCCAGAAGGAATCGACTGGGAAAATAGTGTCTCTCAATCGTCGTCAGAAACCACAGGTTCGACGGAGGACGCTCTGGAATCGGATCCACTCCTTGAGCTCTTCTATAAAGGGGCCACGCTTACTAAAACAGAATTTCTGGTTGAACTCGGAAAGCACGAACTGGCGAACTCTCCCGCAGGAGCATCGAAACCTGACCTGGCGGAATCGATTGCTTATCAGCGACGGGAGCCAAGATTGTCCGTCTCCCTCCCGGTACAGATGGTCGGTCGAGCTCAACAGGGCCCCTCAGAGGCGTCTATTATCGATGTCAGTCATCGCGGGGCACGTCTCGACGGCACCGCATTTTATCCGAAGGCGGGAGAGATCGTTCACCTGGTCTCAGGTGGTGTCGACGCACGCTTTCGCGTTATTTGGGTGGGAGAGAAGGGAACTCCGCAAGAAGGACAAATTGGCTTGCAAGGCCTAACCACCGACAACTGATTGCCCGTGGCGTCCTAGATCATATCCAAACGAGGATCGAACCTGCGCATTCCGTCGCGAGCTGCCCGCGAGCCAGAAATAACAAAGTTGGCGCCTCGCGAAGAAACGTAAACACCCTTTCAGCTTGTCCCACTCCGAGTTCCTCATCTACTCCTGGCCCGGGGAAAGATTAATCATCGATCGAGTAAGGATTAGGCCTCGACCGCCGAGATTTCATTGGTGCGGAATTCAGGCATTGCGGTTAAGATGTCAAGGCCAAATTTTTGCGCGCGAATGATAACCAATTCCTTGAGGATGTTTCGGCGGCGGTTAGCCCTTACTCTCGTCTTTTGCTGCTTTGCCCTACCGAACGCAAACAGTTCTCAAGGAGCCCCCGCGGATGCCAACTCTGGACCGGGCGAAGGCCTCAAACCTATTCTGAACTACATCTCCTCCGCTTGGGACACGTTGACGCGATCGATGTCGGAATGCGAGAGCGTGGTCGATTCCAAAATGAAAGTTGCCGCCGTATTGTACTTGCCTGCAGGATTCAGCGAGCCGCCCTCTTTGCAAAAGCTCGCCAAGAATTGCGACGTTCGAATTGAACACCTGCCCATCGAGATCCATCATCTCGGTGAGATCGATACCTCGAAGATCCAGCCGCCCGGCCTGCTCTATCTGGAGAACAAGTACGTCGTTCCAGGCGGCCGCTTCAACGAAATGTATGGATGGGATAGTTACTTCATCATTCGAGGATTGCTGCGCTCCGGGCGAGTCGAGTTGGCTCGCGGCATGGTCGATAACTTCTTCTTCGAAATTGAGCACTATGGCGCCATGCTCAACGCGAATCGCACTTACTACCTGACGCGTTCCCAGCCACCGTTTCTGAGTTCGATGTTTGTCGAAGTT
>DASRWO010000135.1:0-2663 GCA_035654555.1 Candidatus Deferrimicrobiaceae bacterium
CAGACGCGCTGAAAAAAGGCGCCGAGATTCGTGCTCGCTGCATGGCTTCGCGGATTGAACTCGGCAAGCATGGCCGCGTCGGGGGTGTCCATTACTTCGACCATGAAGGCAACGCGCATTTCCAGGAAGGGAAAGCGGTCATAGTATCCGGTTACGCGATTGAAACGCCAAGGCTGCTGCTGAATTCCGCATGTCCCGGCTTCGAAAACGGCCTCGCCAACTCAAGCGATACGGTGGGTCGATATCTGATGGCGCAGGCGGGAAACGTGGTGATTGGCCGCTTTGAGGAGCCTGTGCGAATGTATAAAGCTCCCCCGGCGCATGCCTTGACCGAAGAATTTTATGAAACTGACCCACGGAACGATTTCGCTCGCGGATTCGCGATCCAGACGGTAGGCCCTTTGCCAATCGCCTTCGGCAAACAAATGCTCGCCGCAAAGAAGGCCTGGGGTTGGGGGCTGCGTCGCGAAATGATGGACTACAACCACTGGGCGTCCTTCGGACTTCTCGGCGAGATCTTGCCTTGGCCAGACAATCGCGTGACCCTCGCCGACGAAAAAGATCGCTTCGGGCTGCCTGTTGCACATGTGAGTTTCAACTTGCACGAGAACGATAAGAAACTCATCAAGTTCGCCAAGGAGAAAACCATGGAAGTCATGGCTGCCGCAGGCGCAACGGAAGTCGTGCAAGAGGCTCGCTATGCTCACCTGGTGGGGGCCGCTCGCATGGGCTCGGATCCCAGCAGTTCCGTGGTCGATAAATTCGGCCGCACCCACGACATCACCAATCTTTTCATTTGCGATGGCAGCGTCATGCCGACGCAGGGTTCAGCCAACCCCGGATTAACCATTCAGGCTTTGGCAGCCAGGACCGCTGATTATTTGATCTCGCAGGGAACCCGAATCTTCAACTCAAACGAAAGGGATATGACAACTCCGCGGATTCGACGCGAACTTGCGCCGCCTGAAACCTGGGGCAAGGGAGTTCCTCGCCTCAGGTAACCGCGCGATTCTTGAGATCGCTAGCTCTTGCTTGCACATTTCGGTAAAGAAAGTCGGTCCGAAAAAAGTTTTCCCGAAAATCAGTCAGAAGACTCTCGCAGAGAAGCGAATACGGTCTCGCCCCGCGCTGGTTTTTGAGTGGGGTATGTCGATGGGGCCAAGAAGGGCAAGAAGACTAGACTAACCGCATGAGGTTGTGCTCCCACCAAAGCCGGGTGGGATCGCACAAAGAAGAGCGAAAAATGCAAGCACAAGTCAAGCTCGGCCGAATCGCCGGAATTGCGATTGGGCTCCACTACAGCTGGTTCATCATCGCCATTTTGATTACGTTGTCTCTGGCTGCGCATTTTCACAGCATTACGCCGCAGTGGAGCGATATGGTCATATGGTCGGCAGCGATAATCACCGGTGTCCTGTTCTTTGTAGCCCTTCTGACCCATGAGTTGGCGCATTCACTGGTCGCAAAAGCAAAAGGTCTGCGCGTACGCGCCATCACTCTATTCGCCCTGGGCGGAGTTTCGCAAATTGAATCTGAGGCCAAGGATGCCAAGTCCGAGTTCTGGATTGCCATCGTCGGCCCCTTGGCCAGTCTTGTTATCGGCCTAGTCTTCCTTTGGCTCGCGAGAATATCCGGCTGGTCGCTGAGCACGGAACCGCGTACGCCTGTCACGGCAGTCCTGCTCTGGCTGGGCTACATCAATCTGATGCTTGCAGCCTTCAACATGATTCCAGGTTATCCGCTCGACGGTGGCCGCATACTGCGAGCCGCCCTCTGGTGGATTACTCACAATGCGGACTGCGCCACGCGGTGGGCGGCCCAAGTGGGTCAGGCCGTTGCGTTGATCTTCATCCTGCTTGGCCTATATCGATTCTTCGGCGGGGAAAATTTCGGCGGCTTATGGATAGCATTTATCGGCTGGTTTCTGCTGGATGCCTCGCGCAACAGCTATCTGCAGGTTGAACTCACCGCAGGGCTTCGCGGTCGCTCTGTCGCCGATATCATGGATCGGGACTGCCCTACCGTCGAGAGTAATTTGAGCTTGGAGGACTTTGTCAACGAATACTTATTGAAAACTGGACGGCGTTCCTTCGTGGTGGTTCAGAATGGTCGCTTAGTTGGCCTGATCACTCCGAACGAGGTCAAGCAAATCGGGCGAGACTTGTGGGCTCAAACGAGCGTTCAAGCCGTGATGCGGCCAGTCAGTCAGCTTCACACCATTGCGCACACCATTGCGCCCGATACTCCCGCGATTCAGGCGCTGGAGATCATGAGCCGGGAGAACATCAATCAATTGCCGGTTCTATCCGACGGCCACCTCCAGGGAATCTTCCCACGCGGGCATATTTTGGGTTTCCTGCAGAACCATGCCGAATTGTACAAGCGATGACCACCCAGTTTTGGCGTGCAGTTTATGCTGTCGTTCACGGTAGAAAGGTTGCTCAAGGTTCCCTAGCTAACGCAACCCGCAAGGAGTCGATTTGGTGAAGGAGGACGAACCGCGGCTTCTGGCGGAAACACTACTCCTCGGCGTGTGTGGAGCGTTGTCCGCCCAGCTGTTCATGTGGCTACTCCACCTTTCGGAGCATTTGTTTTTGGGCTGGATAGCAGGTTACCGGCCCCCCGGACTCCCCGACGACGGGGGAGTGTTGCGCCAAGTGATC
>DASRWO010000136.1:0-5058 GCA_035654555.1 Candidatus Deferrimicrobiaceae bacterium
ATTCATCCACCAGGCCAAGCTCTATCAGTTGCGAAGGGATATCTACACCGCCAACTAAAATATCTTTGCCTTGTTCCTGTTTCAATTTAAGTATTTCGTCGCGAAGGTTCGTACGGACAATTCTCGTATTTTTATCTTCCGTGCTCTCCAATGATCGCGAGAAGACAACTTTGTTGCTGGAGACAAATGTGTCAGCAAATTCCTTATCTGCCTTTGTCGAAGAAGGGTCTTTTGCGACATCCGGCCAATAAGGAACCATCAATTGATAGGTTTTGCGCCCATAGACGAGCAGGCCAACGTCTCGCAGGAGTTGCGTATAATGTTCAAGTATTTCTTCATCGATAACCGTGCTGGTGTGGTCGAAGCAGCCATCCAGGCTAACGTTGATTGCGTAGATTGCCTTTCTCATTTGATTGTCCTGACCCCGGCGCCTTTTCGCCGACGCTGCTCGCTCGCCTGCATCAGTCCACTCATATCGCCAACTGGACGTATCTCGAACGTTGACCCATACTTCACGGCCGGATGCTGTGAGATGAGCTGAATCGCATGATTCATGTCCCGCGCCTCAAGCACAAGAATGCCGCCGAGCTGTTCTTTGGTTTCCGCATAGGGACCATCAGTCGTCGCCACCTTGCCGTTCTTCCAATACAAGGTCAACGCGGTTTCCTTAGGCTGAAGAGCTTCTCCGCCAGCAAAATGCCCGTTGGCGCGCAGATGGTCGTCGTAGTCAAAGCATTCGTCGAACATTGCGTTCCGTTCGTCCTCGGTCATGGCCGCGTGTTTTGCTGGCTGGTAGTATCCCAAACAGATGTATTTCATGCACCTCTCCTCTTGTTGGTGGTCGTGATGATCGCCAGCAGAGTAATCTTGCCTGCTGGATCGTTCATAATTTCAATTGTTCACCCTATAGTCGTCGGGCGGATGGAAAATCGACAGGAGAGGCAGTTTTTTATTTCAATTCTCGCAGCCGCCTCGCGAAGAAACGGCGCTCCGGATCCTGTGGGGTATTTCTATGACAAAGAAAGCGCGACCGATTGGTCGCGCTTTGAGTTGGAACTATGCCTGCCGGTTCGAAAACCGGCAGAGATTGGAAGTGGAGGAACGTATGATCGACGGAATTGGCGGTGCTTTTCTGTTTTCTAACGACGTAAAGAGGTTGGCAACTTGGTATCGCGATTGCCTCGGAATAATTCCTGAGGGCGAAGATACTGAGTGCAATTCAATTTATGCGTCGTTTGAGTATAGGGATATCAAAAACCCGGAGATCAAGAGAACGATAGCGTGGGCGATTATGCCCACCGATCAAGACATAAAGGATCAGCCACGAACGGGCAAGATTAATTACACCGTGAAGAACATGGGAGAAGTCCTCAGCCATCTTAAGAGTAAAGGTGTAGAAATCGAAAAGACCGAGGAATATCCCTCCATGGGGATCTTTGCGTGGCTTAAAGATCCAGATGGCAATCCGATCGAGCTTTGGGAGCCATCCCAGAGTGAATAGAAAACACCAAAGATACTGGGAGACACCCGGTCTGTTCTCAGTTTCCCTGATGAATTGATATTATGCAGCGCGAGTCGCCGCTGGACGAGTCGCTGCTGGAGGTACGACGATCTCAACAAGTCCCGTCGCCACGTCATAAACGAGGCCAGAGACGAGCCACTCGCCCGGCAATGCGGGAATCGTCCGGAGCAGCGCAACGTCCACGGCAACGGCCGCGCGGGGGTCAGCGACCGCTTTCGTCTTGAGTTCCGCTTCCTGTATTTGAAAATAGTGCGTCAGCATGGCGGGGTCACCGACAAGGCGAGTGATTCCGCAATCAGTGTGGTGGAGTACGATGACATGGAACTCTCCGCCGCCTCCAGGAGTTTCTCCAGCAACCTCACCGATTCGCCCGAGTAGACCCAACTGCTCCAGCAACGCCGGGGTGATTCGTCCGCCGATGTTACGTATCACGACGGCCTCACCCGGTTTTATTCCAAGTATATAAGCTGGATCCACACGCGGGTCAGCACAACCGACGATGATTGCCTTTACATTCGGGAGCGCTCGCGGAAGCGAGGGCATAAGTGCGCCCGCAGCAGTCTGCTGAGCCGCAAGGTCTTTGTTACGCTCTAACATGTAGTCGAGATTATTCATGTTGGTCTCCCTGAAAGGGCGCACATTCCTTGGTTGAGATTCGCCACGACTGAGGTTGCCTTATGCCTGCGTTCTTTGCAAGGGTGGGATTTCGCATCTGTACCGGTTGGGCATCTGGAACTGGAGCGCCGGTTTCCGGCCAAGGGGCTTGAGGAATTAAAAGAAAAATAGTTCGCATTGGCTGTCGATTTTTTCAGCGCGCGCCGACTATAGGATGAACGAGCGAGATTATGAAAGATCAGCGGGCAAGGCTACTTGCGCCACAAAACCATTACAGGAGAAGACATGCCGCAATACTTGGTTGCTATTCACCACCCCGACAACTACGACCCGTCCCTCGAGGGCGAAGCGATGTACCGCGACATCTCAGCGCTCAACAAAGAGATGATTGCTGCTGGTGTCAGAACTTTTGCTGGCGGCCTGTCATCGGCCAGCAGCGCGAAGTCGCTGCGGGCGCAGTCCGGTGGTGAGGTGCTCATCACCGACGGACCGTACCTGGAGACCAAGGAGCATATCGGCGGTTTTTGGATATTGGAAACCGCTGATATGGACCAGGCGGTCGCGTGGGCACGCAAGGCCGTCGTCGCCTGTCGGGCGCCGGTCGAGGTGCGAGAGTTCCTCTTCCGGCCAGCGGCAAAAGAAGCAACTGAGCGATGAACTTGAACGAACGAATGAACGCAAGTGAGCAGCGACGGCGACAGAAGACTGCACGCTGAAGAACGGCCCGACAGAAAAAGGCACTCTCAGGAGGAAAACAATGCGGAAAAAGAAGGTTGGCGCAATCGCAATCAAAAGCTTCGCACTACTGGTTGTGCTCGCTACGGTGTATCAGGCGATGGCACAGGATGCAGCCACAGCTTATCCGAAGATGGCCCCAATCGATCAATACCTCATGGCGGATCAAAGTGCGGAAATAGCCTTGGCGCGCAGCGCCGCACCGGATGCCATTTCACGCGATGCAGAGGCCCTGGTTCTTGGACGCCATGGTTTCGAAACCGCGGTCAAGGGCAAAAACGGTTTCGTTTGTATCGTAGGACGGGGCTGGAGTTCCGCAGCCGATCCTGACTTTTGGAATCCGAAAGTGCGGGTCCCCATGTGCGTAAATGCGGCAGCCGCGCATTCCTACCTTCTGCGCATCACCAGAATCACCGATTTGGCCCTGGCGGGGCGCACATTATCGCAGGTGAACGAGGCCATGGCAGCCGCGGTCGCCAACCAAGAACTGCCGCCAATGGAACCCGGGGCGATGTGCTACATGATGGGGAAGCAGGGCTACGGCGGCGACAGCGCGCCCCACTGGCCCTCCCACCTCATGTTTTTCTATTCGCAGACGGACCCTGCCATCTGGGGAGCGAATCTGCCGGGCTCTCCCGTCGTCGCTGTGCAGGACCCCCAGGAGCAGCTGACTCAGTTCGTGATTCCTGTGCAACGCTGGTCAGACGGAACCGAAGATCATCCGGCATCGCCTCACGTACATCCATAGAAAATGTCCCCAGTTGCCCAACAAACTCCAAGCGGAAAAAATGGCGGGTCGAAAGCGCCCTTGCCGATCCTTCGGTATTATGATGGCGCTCAGTAGTCCAGGTTAAAACTCTTGAGGAATTGTGGAGGAATGATGTTCAAAGTGAATCTGCTTGCTTTCGCATCTCTCGCAACTGCCCTTCTATGCTGTGCATCCGTGGCGCCGGCGCAGGTTTCCGTCGGCGTAAATATCGGGCCGGCTCCCGTGTGCCCTTACGGATATTTCGATTACGCCCCATATGACTGTGCTCCTTACGGCTACTATGGGCCCGATTGGTTTGTTGGCGGAGTGTTTCTGGGAGCTGGTCCATGGTTTCATGGTCCTCACGGCTTTTACGGCCACGTCGACAACCGCTTTGATCCTCATCACGGTTACGCTGGACCGGTGCCGGAGCGCGGAGCGGAGCGCTTCAACCACTTCCACGCCAACGAGGCGCGGGATGGGCGAGGCAACGTAGGTGCCGCTCCCCATGATGGCGCCGCTGAACATGCTCTCCCCGGATATCGAGGTGGTGGGCATGGCGGAGGGCGCCGTTAGGGCGCGATCCGGCGGTCGGCCCACCCTTGCGTTCCGTGCAAGGGTGGGATCCCCGATTGCGAGCCCGCAAGATTTCGTTTTTGATCATTCCGTCTCTACGCGCGGATGGGCAACCTTCGATTTGACACGCTGCGGTTGACACGAGAGCGCGGGCAGGCATATGGTTTGCGCGACGATAAAATTTCAATTGGAAATTCCAGTGAACGCGAGCCATGCAAGCACAACTCAGCAGATGCACGATCAGAATCGCCGCCACTACTATCCTGGCGCTGTGCGGATTTCTCCCTGCTGTTGGCGCGCAAGTTCCTGTGTATGAAGTTACGCCGGTCGAGAGCAGCATTCAGTTCGACGTCGAGTCGTCGGTCCCAATTAAGGGGACCTTTGGCAAGTGGGACGCCAGCCTGACATTTGCTTCCAGTGATGTCCGAAGCGGGGTCTTGGACATCAAGATTCAGGCCGATAGCGTTGATACCGGGAGCGGCCTGAAGAATGGCAAGCTAAAGGGCAAGGACTTCTTCGATGCGAAGGAGTCCCCCATGATTACCTTCAAATCCACCAAAGTCATCCAAACCGGACCAAACACGTTTGATCTCGAAGGTGACTTTACCATCCGTGGCGTCACCAAGACCGAAAGACTCACGGTAACGGACAACGGGAAGGGCACGTCTTCTGGCACCATCGCCGGCACGATGGCTTTCGACCGCAAAGACTATGGCATGAACAAAGGCATCCCCTTTATTAAGATCGCCAACCGCGTAGAAGTGAGCGTCAACCTCAAGTGGAAAAGAATCAGCGGCCCTCCTCCTGTCTTTCAGCAATAACAGCTTTGGCAGGGTCGGCGGTCGCCAGGTTTTATTTCAAT
>DASRWO010000137.1:0-8217 GCA_035654555.1 Candidatus Deferrimicrobiaceae bacterium
TTTCTTGCTGCATCCGGTGAGCACAGCGCTGTTTGTTTACACGTTGATGCGATCTATGTTCCTCACTCTCTGGCACGACGGAATCATCTGGCGCGGAACGCGGTATCCGCTGGAGGAGTTGAGGAAGGGAATGGTGTGAGATTCTGCGGCGACCTTAAGGAACAGTTTAACCACAGAGACCACAGAGACCACAGAGAAACAGATCGTAGCGCATGCTCACCTCACTGCGGCGGCTCCCCGCTCACATCGGCCTCGTTGCCATAGGTCGCTGTAGCTGCCGGCGTCCCGTAGGTCTTGGCAGGCTTTTTGGAAGGACGCATGCGCCCGGCGCTGTAATGGCCTTGTTTTTCCACGTCGTAGTTTTTAGGCATCGGCGGAATCAATGTCGAACCGCCGGTCAGCTGGCTGACGCGCTTCAGAATGATCTCGGCGCGTCCGTCGTAGAGCTTCACCGGGCCGTGGATTTCGATGACGCGTCCTTCCAGGCGGCGGACATCGCCAACATCTTTAAGGTCAGAGCCAAAGACTACGACGGAGAACGGGCAAGCTGCTCTCTCTGCGCAAAAACCGATGAAATGGGTTCCTTTAGCTCCGGCTTTCACATGCAACACTTTTCCCGTGATGCATTTGGTCTCGCCGACGTGCTTAGCGGCCTGGCCGATAGAAAGGCAGTCGGAGGCCGCAAATAGGGAAAAAGTGGCGCGCACGAGAAACAACAAGGTTAAGACTATCGATCTTCGATTATGGTAAAGCGGATTGATGTAAGGCGGATTGTTGTAAGGCAGATTGCGGTATCGCATCGAGCAGCCCTTCTTTCCAAACCCGACCTGAAATCTCTGCTCGCAGTCTACGGCCTCCAGGCAAACGGCAAACACGCGCACACGATATATTCCGCATGCAGGTTCCCAGAATGGAAGTCTTATGGAAGCGTCAAAAAGTTCGCCGCTGAGGGGAACACCGTCGCGACCGGGTCAATCGACATCGAGAAAGAACGCTGAGGGACCGGACGGCCCAGTCCCCGGTTCTTGCTTCGCTGAAAACGCCTACGTTTTACTTGAACCCCTTGACCGCAGCGGTCTCATCGTCCTTGACATCAAACACGGTGTAGAGCTTAGTGATTTGCAGCAGGTCGTGAACTTTCTTGGTCAGGTGCAGAAGTTTGAGTTCGCCGCCCTGGTTCTTGGTGGTGGTGAAGGCGCTGACCAGCTCGCCAATGCCGGAGCTATCAATGTAATTCACTTCGGCGAGGTTCAAGATGATCTTCTTATTGCCTTTGGATAGCAGATCGCGTACGGTGTCGCGCAAGGTAACGCTGCCCTCGCCCAGAGTGATCCGTCCACTGCAGTCCACAATGGTGACCCCATCCACCTGCCGAGTGCTAAGTTTCATGCTCACTGAGACCCCTCCTTCTTGCCCACGGATGATCCGTGGACGTGCTTGATCAATTTCACTTCTGTACCTGTCTGGGACGGGCGGATTTCCACCACATCCATAAAAGAGCGCATAAGAAAAATTCCACGGCCTGATGTCTTGAGTAGATTTTCCGGAGCGAGCGGATTCGGAATCCCCTTCAAGTCAATGCCTTTGCCCTGGTCGCGAATCGTGATGACGAGGTCTTCGGGAGTTCGCTCAAAAGCCAGAGTCACTTTTTTATCAGGTGCGTATTTGTTGCCGTGCAGCACTGCATTGACGGCGCCCTCGCGCACCGCCATGGAAATCTGCATGACTTCGTCTTCCCCAAAGCCCAATTCGGTGGCAATGCGGGTGGCGCTTTCTTCCGCATGGTCCACCGTTTCCAAAGTGGAATCGAGCGTATAGGAGACCTGTTGCTCCATGATGATAGAGACGTCTTAGACCCGCACCTGTCCTCTGAGTTGCCCGTTAGGGCTCGCCGCAGGCCGCATGCAGCGAATGCGGTAGTTTGCCTGTCGAAGCATGCAGTTGTCAACGAGAGCGTCGTTTTGCTGCGATGGCAACCTTAGAAAGGTGGCGTCCAACCGCCGGGCCGGACTCGCCCGGACGCATATAATAGTACGCCGTGAGCCCCGTGCTGAACTCTCGAATTCGGCGGTTCCTGCGGCGATTCCTGCTGGTTGCGGTGTTGTCGTTGGCAGGAGTGATGCTGATCGCGTATGCCTTGGATTATGTTGTTTTCCGCCATCGAATGGCGGCGAATAAAGGGTTCGGACAAGTCACGGTCGCCACTTACGACGCCGTGCAGCAAAAAAGTGGCAAAACTGTATTCCTCTTCAATCCACCGCAAGCGCAAACCTGCGTGAATTCACTTTTCCCGCGCGCCGGGTACGTGCCGTGCTGGTATCTGCAGCGCCATGCCGAGCAGCGTACAGATATCTAACCGATTGTTAATTTCAACCAGCATGGTTCTTTTCAGCCACGCCTAACTCTCTTGCCCTCAACGACCTGCTTGGGCATCGTGGGCGACTGCTGAATCATCTAACGAAGTACCAACAGAAAGAATTGGTAAGGAGGACGAGTACTTTTATGAAGCTGTTACAGGGATTCGGAAGCTTATTCCTGGCAGCGCTTTTATCTGCGCCCGCATGGGCAACTAATAATGCGAGCACAAATTCAGCTGTGCCGGGAACTCTAAATTATGTTGAGGGGCAGGCCAATGTGGCCGATCAATCCCTCGACCATAACTCCGTTGGGAAAACTACTCTCGAAGTTGGCCAGTCGCTCAACACCGAGCAGGGCAAAGCAGAAATTCTTTTGACTCCGGGCGTATTTCTCCGCGCCGGGGATAACACGTCGGTAAAGATGGTTGCGGCCGGTCTCGAGGATACGGAGGTACGGCTCGACCAGGGTCACATCATAATCGAGGTCGATCAGATCTATCCGCAAAATGATCTGCGCATCGACGAAGGTTCTGCGACTGCAAGAATTCTGAAGCCAGGTCTCTACGACTTTGATTTGCAGCAGAATCAGATGCGGGTGTTCGACGGCGAGGCCGTTGTCCATGAAGGCGACAAACAGATAAAACTGAAGGCTGGACATGAACTGGCGGTAACTGCGAACGCTTCGGAAAAAACCGCCAAGTTCAATAAGAACGCTTTCAACGGCGATGATCTTTATCGCTGGAGCAGCCTGCGGTCGGATTACGAGGCGGAAGCTAACGTGGATGCTGCCGGCATCGTCGCCGCCGATGGTTGGCTGGGTGCCGGTTACTGGGGCGCTGGCTTCTGGGGCCCGGGCTGGGGCTGGGGCGGCTGGGGTTGGGACCCATGGTTCGGTGCTTATACCTTCCTGCCTCTGGATGGAATTTTCTACAGCCCGTTCGGTTGGGGATTCTATTCACCCGGTTTCGTATATCGGGCGCCGTTCTACGGTGGCCATTCTTACCACACGTTTAACGCAGCCAATATTCGCGCCTGGGGACCTGGACAGCATTACGCAACCAGTACCGCGTACTCGCACGGCGTATACACCGGCGCGGGCGCAGCGCGCGGAGCTTTCCACTCTGGCGGCACGATGGCTCGAGCGGGCGGTTTTAGCGGTGGTGAGTTCCACGGCGGCGGCGGATTTCACGGTGGGGGTGGATTCCACGGTGGTGGTGGCGGCTTCGGTGGCGGTGGCCACGGTCGTTGAAACTTCTTAACCTGATGCGGGGCGCGGAAACGTGCCCCGCTTTTTTCTGCCCGGATTCGACTACAATGCGTTCACTCCGAATCAACCGAGGGACGCTAATGTCCAGCAGGCTATCCAGAAGTCTCTTATCGAGATCTTTCGCAATGGCGGTTGTTATCTGCGCGAGCGCTGCTCCTCGCGCTTTTGCTTCTTCATTAGCAAAGACCGCGGTTGCTTCACCGGCTGACTCGCGACTGCAAAAGGCTTACCGCTTCCAGCAGGGTGGATGGACCTACGTTCATTTGGAAGGCTCGCCCTCCGATATCGGCTACCAGCACGGTTATTTGCTGGCTCCTGAGATCGCCGACGGCCTCGAGGCGATCAAGCTTTTCGATACTCACGAAACCCAGCGCGACTGGGAATTTTTTCGCAAGACGGCGCGCGAGATGCTGTGGCCGCACATCGATTCTGAATATCAACAGGAGCTGCAAGGCATCGCCGACGGCGCGAAGGCGCATGGCATCGAGCTCGATGTGTATGACATTGTCGCGCTGAACGCATTTGAAGAAGTTCCCGATTATTACGTTCCGTGGCTGAACAAGCGCGAGAAGCAGGCTGGTGCGCCGAAACTGAAGGCTCCCGGCAATTGCAGTGCGTTCATCGCCACCGGCGCTTACACCAAAGATCATCAGATCGTGATCGCGCACAATAACTGGACGAGTTACCTGGCCGGCGAGCGCTGGGTGGTGATCTTCGATATTTTGCCGCAGCACGGCCAGCGCATTCTGATGGATGGATTTCCCGGAGTGATCACCAGCGACGATGATTTCGGCGTGAACGCCGCCGGCATCATGATCACGGAAACCACTATTACCCAATTCGAAGGCTGGGACCCGAACGGCAAGCCGGAGTTCATGCGCTCGCGCAAGGCGCTGCAATATGCCGAAACCATAGACGACTACGTGCGCATTATTAAAGAAGGCAACAACGGCGGATACGCGAACGACTGGCTGATCGGCGACCGCAAGACGGGCGAAATTGCATATCTAGAGCTCGGCCTGAAGAACACGCCGATGTGGAGAACGAAAGACGGATACTTTGTCAGCGCAAATTTCCCCCGTGATCCCAAGCTGATTCGCGAAGAAACGGACGGATTCGATGCGAGCGATATGTCGTCATCGATGAATGCCCGGCATTTGCGCGCTGACGAGATGGTGCAGCAAGCCAAGGGAACAATCGACGTGGAGATGGCGGAGAAGTTTCTGGCAGACCATTTCGATAGCTTGGATAAAAAGACTCAGCCCGATGAACGCTCTCTCTGCGGCCACGTCGATGCCTCATCGCGCGGCGTGAAGGAGTGGGGATGGGACGCCTACAATCCCGGAGGCGCGGTGCAGGGAAAAGCCACCGACAGCAAAATGGCGGCGACCATGAGTTTCGTTGCCCGAGCTGGCCATCCCTGCGGCGCGGATTTTGTGGCGGCTGATTTCCTGGAACAGCATCCGGAATACGCGTGGCAAAAGCCGCTCCTTCACGATATGAAAGCCGGACCATGGACGAAATTCCAAGCCGGAGAGAAGCAATGAAAGAAACCGTCGAGCAATATATTCAGCGGATCAGCGGCTATGCCGAAGGCAAGCAACCCCTGGCAGTGCAAGCGATCACAGCGAAGAAGCTCGAACGACTTATCAAAGGCAAATCCACGGCGACACTGCGCAAGCGGCCGGCTCCCGAGAAATGGTCAGTCGGCGAAATCCTCGCGCACCTTGCCGACACTGAAATCGTGGGCAGCTTTCGCATGCGGTTGATCCTGGGTGCGCCGGGAACTCCGATTACTGCCTTCGATCAGGATGCCTGGGTTGTCAGCGGGCACTACGAGAAACGCGATCCCCACAAATCTCTCGAACAATTCCGCATGCTTCGCGAAGCGAACCTCGCGCTGCTCAAGTCGCTCACCGCAGAACAGTGGAAGCATTTTGGAATGCACGCTGAGCGCGGACAGGAGACGATTGAGCACATCGTCCGCATGTTCGCCGGGCACGATATCAATCACCTGCAACAGGTGGAGCGCATTCTGGCAGGGAAGTAAGAATTAAAGGGAAGTAAGAATTAATAGGAGTTGCCGTTTTATTTCTGTTTTGTTTTGCGCTTCAAGTTCGTCTCTGAAGCAACAACCGCGCAGAAGAAAATCCGATGGCTTACTGCTGAAAATGTGCGCTCAGAGCAGCAGGGAAGCGTGCTACCGTCACGTTAAGTTCCAGGTCGGAATTACTCCGAACCGTGACTGGCAAGGCGTGTCCCATGATGACGAAAGCTTGCACAAACAGCAATTGCCCAGCCTATGCGCACTTTGTTTACACCGTAGCCATGCGTTGCGTGCTCTGCCGGTGCGATCTGAAAAGCGCGCAGCGCATCAGTGAAGCCGTTGCAGACGTTCGCGATCGAGCGCTTCCCGGTGACCCAGCGCTGTCGAGTAAATCTGCGAGCCCGCGTGCTTGCCGTTAAGAAGAACCACAGTTGTCGTTCATCCCTTTAACCTCGAAACTAGAATTACCCATCTCCGCGAATCAACCCGTGCGGGTCAGTTTGTTAGTTTCAATTTTGGTGCGCCGCGTGGCAGTCGGAGTAGGTGTCATCCTCTTGACCGTGATGAGGAACCACAAACAAGATTCTGGAGCTCGCCCGCATTGAAAAATGCTGAGGTAGCCATATCCCTGGAGCCACCGGTTCTTGTTCCAGCTCAAAATGCGTACCCGGTTCCACTTCTGCGAGAAAACCCGCTATGTGTACAGGATGTGTGACTTGGGCTTCAACTTTCACCCACTGAAAAGAGCTTGTATCGATCCACAGTTTCCCTTCCATCCCGGTTAAAGCCTCAGTCTCCATATTCGGCGGACGATATCCCGGGCGCGGAGTTGCCTTCAGAACGTAAACCTCATGACCATCCAGATTCGCTTCACCCACTTGGTTGAAAGCGAAGGCCTTGGCTATCTGTTCCATCAGTAGATGGTTGCGTCTTTGTTCCTTTTTGTATTTCGCAACGCGATTGGCTCTTTGTCGCCTCGATTCCTTCTTTCGTTCGGAGACTGTATTTTCCAACTTCTGTTTTTCGGCCGCCGTTTGTGCCGGCGTTAACGGATTGCCGTTGATCGCTACCAGGCGCTGGTAAGGAGAACCTAGGATCATGGTGTCTTCGTAGCTCCTGGTTCCGTTGCCGTCACGATCCTGTTCAAGGCAATCAAATTGGGGCGCAGCTTCCCAGTCGCGCTTGTTGGCCTCGACCGAGCGCTGAATGATCGCATCGGCATTGTTCTGGCCCATCGCCCATCCGGGTGACGCCAGAAGCACTGCGATCAACAAAACCAACATCGATCACCACCTCCAAGGGAAACGAAAACACAGCCTGAAAGGTAGTTAGACGCTAGTAATCGGAACGGCGTATATGGTGTCGCGGCAAAAGATCGAGTGCGTTCGCTTCCCGGCCGCTTCCATCTACACTTTATGCACGGTTAACTTCGAAAGAGCGGCGTTGCAGCGGGAGATTTCTCCAGAAATATAATCTGGCTGCGCCGCATCGAATTGCGCCAGCGGCGCTTTTTCCTTTAACCGCAACCATGTGTCGAGACTCTTCTGATACCAGGACCGGGCTTCGCGCCAACTCGCAATTTTAGCCGTCTTCGACCGGCCACTCTGCTGGGCCAAACGCGAGTAAGCTTCCCCCAGCGCCGAACGTGCGTATGCCAGATCGGAGGGCTTAAAGGCAGTATCGGCGCGGTCAGCGGCCACCAAGGCCTCAAGAATCCGAACCGCCTCGCCGGCCGATAGAATCCCTTGGCTCGCTTTGCCTTCCGCGGCAAGCGCCCGTCCCACGCTCATGTAGCATTTCCCCAGATAACGCATTGCCAGTACGTCCTGGGCATCGGCCAAAGTCAGGTTGCGATATCCCACCAGTGCGGCCTGGAGGTGAGGTAAGGCCTGCTCGGGAAGGCTTTTTTCCTCAAGGTAGTATCCAGTCCAATATTCGTTCTCCAGCACGAACTGCTGGAGCCGGGCGTTCTTCGGATCGGCCTTTAGTTCCGGAACCAGAATGTCATGGGCTTTCCCCTGCAGCGAAACCGCTGCATCCAGGTCTCCCTTCAAGTGTTCAACTCCTGCCATATAGCCATACACGCCGGCAAGTCTGGTCCGAACGCCTGCCTGGAAGGCGGGTGAACCGCCGGTGATAGCCTCGCGAATAGTGGCCGACCTGCGATAATACTCCAGCGCTCCGGCGACATCACCCATATCACCCAGACACTGCGCCATCGCGAAACAAACTCCGGCAAAAGTATCTTGCGCTCTTGGATCATCCTTTTGATCAGCCGCCAATTTCTCCGTGATCGGATATGCCCGCCGGAGAACCTCGAAAGCCCCCGGAAAATCGTTGGCCGCTCTGAGGGCAAAACCCAGCTTCACGTAGACGCCCGCCAAACCTGCCCGGTCGTCCGCCGAGCCCCGTTGATCGCCCGCCAGCGTGCGCCGGATCTGCAAAGCTTTGCGATAGCTTTCCGTAGCCCCCGCGGTATCACCGAGATTTGCATAGTAGGGATTTCCCTGAACGTCTCCGACTCTCTCATACGCCGAGGCCAACTC